>NZ_BAAARK010000050.1:0-43664 GCF_039532155.1 Streptomyces lunalinharesii | reverse complement strand
CACCCCTTTCCCACCCCCATACGGGAGGGGTCGGGTTGGCGGGTGGTGGGGTGCCCGGACGTAAAGCGCAGCAGTCCGGGCACCCCACCACCCGCCAACCCGACACCGCACCCCAACAAGCCCCGCGCAGCGGCAACGCGCCGCAGGCGCAAAACAGCAACCACCACGGCGGGAAAGCCAAAAACGTGGGAAGCAAAATCAACGGGTGAGGACGGAGTCCAGGATCTTCGCCCATTGGGCGACGACTCGGTCTCGGCGTGGTGTGTCGTCGGTCAGGAGGTTGGCGAGGCCCAGGCCGCGGGCCATGTCGAGGAGGCCCTGGACCGTTTCGCGGACGCCGGGGACGGATTCGTCGGCGGCGAGCAGGGCCACTGCGGTGCGGTGGGCCTCGCGGCCCACCCTGGCCTCCAGGGCGGTGACGCGGTCGCGGAGTTGTTCCTCGTCGGTGGCGGCCACCCACAGGTGCAGGGCGGCGCGGAACAGCGGGCCGGTGTAGAGGCCGACCACCTCTTCGACGATGCGCCAGGTGCGGGCGAGGGAGCCGGCCGGCGGCAGGTCGTGCGCGAGTGCCTTGAGCGCGCCCCGGCGTTTCTCGGCGACGTGCTCGACGGCCGCGGTGAACAGGTCCTCGCGGGTGCGGAAGTGGTGCTGGGCGGCGCCCCGGGAGACGCCGGCGCGTTCGGCGACGACGGAGACCGTGCTGCCGCTCCAGCCGCGTTCGGCGAGGCAGGCGACGGCGGCCTCCAGGAGTTTGAGCCGGGTGGCGCGGCTGCGCTCCTGTTGGGGCTCCTTGGGGCGGCGGGCGGGGGTCAGCGCGCCCATTTCGGGTCCCGTCGTTCGAGGAAGGCGGTCATGCCCTCGCGGGCCTCGGCGGAGCCGAAGAGCCGGGCGGAGTTTTCGGCGAACGCGTCGGTGTCCCGGTCGAAGGCGGCCAGGAGGGGGGCGGTGACGAGTTTCTTGGACTCGGCCAGGCCCTGGGGGGAGCCCTTGCGCACTCCGTCCACCAGGGGCGTCAGGCCGGCGTCGACGTCGTCGGCGGCGAGGGTGACGAGGCCGATCCGGGCCGCTTCGGTCGGGCCGAACTTCTCGCCGGTCAGGTAGTAGCGGGTGGCGGCGCGGGCGTCCAGGCGGGGCAGCAGCGGCAGCGAGATCACGGCGGGGGCGAGGCCGAGCCGCGCCTCGGTGAAGGCGAACGTGGACTGCGGGCCGGCGACGGACAGGTCGCAGGCGCCGAGCAGTCCGAGCCCGCCGGCCCGGACGTGGCCGGTCACTCGGGCGATGACGGGTTTGGGCAGGGCGACGAGGGCGCGCAGCAGTCGGGCGAGGGCGAGCGGGCCGTCCTTGGCGTCGCCGGCGGTGGCTTCGGATAGGTCCGCGCCGGCGCAGAACGTGCCGCCGGTGTGGGTGAGCACCAGGGCGCGGACGGTGTCGTCGGCGGCGGTGTCGGCGAGGGCCTGGTGCAGTTCGGCGACCAGGCGGGTGGAAAGCGCGTTGCGGTTGTGGGGGGAGTTGAGGGTGAGGGTGGTGATACCGCGCTCGTGGGCGCGCTCCACGTACGTCATCGGGGCGTCGAGCTCCTTTCCCTGGCGCGGAGTTCGCGCCGCAGGATCTTTCCGGTGGTGGCGCGCGGGACGCTGTCCAGGAACTCCACGCGGCGCACCTTCTTGTAGGGGGCGACTCGGCCTGCAACGTAGGCGATGACCTCGTCGACGGTGAGGGCGGCCCCCGGTCGGCGGACCACGAACGCCTTGGGGATCTCGTTGCCGTCCGCGTCGGGGACGCCGATGACGGCCGCGTCCGCGACGGCCTCGTGGGCGAGCAGCAGCGCTTCCAGGTCGGCGGGGGCCACTTGGTAGCCCTTGTATTTGATCAACTCCTTGACGCGGTCGACGACGTGGAGCCAGCCGTCGGCGTCGGTCCGTCCGACGTCGCCGGTGTGCAGCCAGCCGTCGGGGTCGATCATCGCGTCGGTCTCGGCGGGGCGGCCCAGGTAGCCGCGCATCACCTGCGGGCCCCGGATGACGATCTCGCCGCTCTGCCCCGGGCCGAGGTCCCGCCCGGTCTCCAGGGAGACGATCCGCAGCTCCGTACTGGGCAGGAGGGTGCCGACCGCTCCTGGCGGCGGGGCGTCCGCGTCGGGCGGTACGACGTGGGTGGCCGGGGAGAGTTCGGTCATCCCGTATGCCTGGAGGACGGCAGGCAGGCCCAGGCGGCGGGCGCAGGCGGCGGCGAGTGTGGCGTCCAGGGGCGCGGCGGCGCAGAGCACGCGCCGCAGGGAGGTCAGGTCGAAGTCGTCGACCATCGGGTGCTTGGCGAGCGCCAGCACGATCGGGGGCGCGGTGTAGACCTCGGTGATGCGGTGCTGCTCGATGGCGGTGAGGAACTGGCGCAGGTCGAAGCGGGGCAGCACGACGACGGTGGCGCCGTTGCGCAGGGGGGCGTTCATCAGCGCGGTGAGCCCGTAGATGTGGAAGAAGGGCAGGACGGCCAGGACGCGGTCCTCGGGGCCGTTGGCCAGCACTGGGGCCAGTTGGGCGAGGTTGGTGGCGATGCTGCGGTGGGTGAGCATCACGCCCTTGGGGGCGCCGGTGGTGCCGGAGGAGTACGGGAGCGCGGCCAGGTCGGTGGCGGGGTCGATCCGCGGGTCGGGTTCGGGGTGCTCCTCGGCAGCCAGGTCGAGGACGCAGCGGTGGCCGTCGGCGCGGTCGCAGAGGAGGATCTCGGCGATGCCGCCGGCCTGTTGGGCGGCGGCCCGGGCGGTGTCCAGCAGTGCCGCGACGGTGACGATCCGGGACGCCCGGGAGTCGGTCAGCTGGCGGGCGAACTCGGCCTCGGTGGCGAGCGGGTGGACGGTGGTGACCGCGGCCCCGCAGCGCGTGGCGGCGTAGAACACGACGGGGAAGAGGACCGAGTTGGGGCTGTGCAGGGCCAGCACGTCGCCCTTGCCCAGTCCGGAGGCGGCGAGGGCGGCGGCCAGGCGGCGGCTGAGGTGGTCGAGGGCGGCGTAGTCGAGGGTGTGGCCGGTGAGCGCGTCGACCAGGGCGGGGCGGGTGCCGTGTGCGGCGGCCCCGCCCAGGACGGCGTCGTGGATCGGCACCTCCAGGGGCGCGACGTCGGGGTGGGCGCTGCGGAAGACGTGGGCGGGGTGGGGCGTCTCGGGTGCCTTGCGTGCCATGGGAGGGACCTTCCCTGGGGGCGGCGGTGGACGACGGGGCCGGGCCTTCCTTCCCGTGTGCCGGGTCGGTGCGCGCCGCGCCCGGTGGTCGGGGCCCGGCGCGCACCGCCCGTTCGCTCAGTACGACTTGGGCAGTCCGAGGGACTGGTGCGAGAGGAAGTTGAGGATCATCTCCCGGCTGACCGGGGCGATCCGCGCCACCCGGGCGGCGGTGATCAGCGATGCCAGGCCGTACTCCTGGGTGAGGCCGTTGCCGCCGAGGGTGTGCACGGCCTGGTCGACGGTGTGCACCGCGGCCTCGGCGGCGGCGTACTTGGCCATGTTGGCGGCCTCGCCGGCGGCCAGGTCCTCGCCCGCGTCGTAGAGCAGGGCCGCCTTCCGCATCATCAGGCCGGCCAGTTCCAGTTCGACGTGGCACTGGGCGAGGGGGTGGGCGATCGCCTGGTGGGCGCCGATCGGCTCCTTCCAGACCTGGCGGGTGCGGGCGTAGTCGACGGCCCGGGCGAGCGCGTAGCGGCCCATGCCGAGGGCGAAAGCGGCGGTCATGATGCGTTCCGGGTTGAGGCCGGCGAAGAGTTGCAGCAGGCCGGCGTCCTCGTCGCCCACCAGGGCTTCGGCGGGCAGCCGCACGTCGTCCAGGGTCAGCTCGAACTGCTTCTCCGGGGCGGCGAGTTCCATCGGCACCGGGCTGCGGCCGAAGCCGGGGGCCGCGCGCTCGACGATGAACAGGCAGGGCTTGAGCTTGCCGGTGCGGGCGTCCTCGGTGCGGCCGACGATCAGCGTGGCCTCGGCGATGTCGACGCCGGAGACGAAGATCTTCCGCCCGTTGAGGATCCAGTCGGTGCCGTCCCGGCGGGCGGTGGTGGTGATCCGGTGCGCGTTGGATCCGGCGTCCGGTTCGGTGATGCCGAAGGCCATCTTGCGGCTGCCGTCGGCCAGTCCGGGCAGCCAGCGGCGTTTCTGCTCCTCGGTGCCGAAGCGGGCGATGACCGTGCCGCAGATCGCCGGGGAGACCACCAGCATCAGCAGCGGACAGCCGGCCGCCCCCAACTCTTCGAGTACGAGGGCGAGTTCGGTGATGCCGGCGCCTCCGCCGCCGTACTCCTCGGGCAGGTTCACCCCGAGGTAGCCGGCCTTGGCGGCCTCCTGCCACAGCGCGTCGGTGTGCTGGCCCGCGGCGACGACGGCGGTGAAGTACTCCCGGCCGTAGCGCTTGGCGAGCGCGGCGACGGCGGCGCGCAGGGCGCGGTGTTCCTCGGACTCGATCACGGAGTTGCTCAGGGCGGTGCGCATGACGGCTCCTGGGGCGGTGTGTGAGTGCCTACGGTGACGGGTGCGGTGCGTGGGCCGGTCGTGGGGCCGGTGCGGTGCCCGGGCCGGTCGTGGGGCCGGCGTCAGTCGGTGACGACGGCGAGCAGCGTGCCGACCTCGACCTGCTGGCCGGTGCGGGCCGGCAGCGCGGTCACGGTGCCGGCCGCCGGCGCGGTGATCCTGTGTTCCATCTTCATGGCCTCCAGCCACAGGAGCGGCTGGCCGGCCGCCACCCGGTCGCCCTCGGCGAGTCCGTCCGCGATCCGCACGACCGTGCCGGGCATCGGGGCGAGCAGCGATCCGGGCTCCGTGCGGGCGGTGGGGTCGGCGAACCGGGGCAGCGCGGTGAGGGCGCGGGCGCCCAGTGGGGAGTCGACGTGGACCCGGTCGCCGTAACGGGCGAGCGCGAACGTCCGCCGCACCCCGTCGACCTCCAGCACCACCTCGTCGCCGGCCAGGGCGAGCAGCCGCACGCCCGGGAAGCCCTCGGCGCTCAGCTGGCCGCGGCCGAGCCGGTAGCGGACCCGGTGGGTGCGCTCGCCGCAGGCGTACTCCTTGAACTGGGGGCCGGCGGGGACGTTGCGGAAGCCGCCGAAGCGGGAGCGGCCGTGCGCGTCGGCGAGCGCGGCGGCCAGCGCGCACAGGGCGTCGCCGGCCGCGTCGGCCGGGCCGGTCGCGGTGAGGGCGTCGAGGTGGCGGCCGTAGAAGCCGGTGTCGAGCCCGGTGGCGGTGGCGAATTCGGGGTGCCGCAGCGAGCGGACCAGCAGGTCGCGGTTGGTGCGGGGGCCGTGGATGCGGGCCCGTTCCAGGGCGCCGGCCAGTTTGCGCACCGCCTCGGCGCGGGTGGGTGCCCAGGCGACGACCTTGGCCAGCATCGGGTCGTAGTGGACGCCGACGGTGTCGCCGTCGGTCAGGCCGGAGTCCAGGCGGACGCCGTCCGGTACGGCGATGCGGTGCACGGTGCCGGTCTGCGGCTGCCAGTCGGCCGCCGGGTCCTCCGCGTAGAGCCGGGCCTCGACGGCGTGGCCGTGCGGTTCGGGCAGTGCGGCGGGCAGCGGGCGGCCCTCGGCGACGGAGAGTTGGAGGGCCACCAGGTCGAGCCGGTAGATCTCCTCGGTGACCGGGTGCTCCACCTGGAGGCGGGTGTTCATCTCCAGGAAGTGGGCCCGGCCGTCGGCGGTCACCAGGAACTCGACGGTGCCGGCGCCCCGGTAGTCGAGGGTCCGGGCGGCCTGGGCGGCGGCCCGGTGCAGGGCGTCGCGGAGCGCGTCGGGCAGTCGGGGTGCCGGCGCCTCCTCGATGACCTTCTGGTGGCGGCGCTGGAGCGAGCAGTCGCGGGTGCCGAGCGTCCAGACGGTGCCGTGCGCGTCGGCGAGCACCTGCACCTCGACGTGCCGCCCGCCCTCGACGTAGGGCTCGACGAACACCTCACCGTCCCCGAACGCGGCCGTCGCCTCGGTCCGTGCCGACGCCAACGCCTCGTCCAGCGCGTCGAGTTCCCGCACGATCCGCATGCCGCGCCCGCCGCCGCCGGCCGCCGCCTTCACCAGCAGCGGCAGGTCCGCGGCGGTGACGGCGGCCGGGTCGAGGGGCGCCAGCAGCGGCACCCCGGCCGCGGCCATCAGCTCCTTGGCGCGGGTCTTGGAGGCCATCGCCTCGATGGCGGCCGGCGGCGGCCCGATCCACACCAGCCCCGCGTCGCTCACCGCGGCGGCGAACGCGGCGTTCTCGGAGAGGAACCCGTACCCGGGGTGGACCGCGTCCGCGCCGGCCGCCAGCGCCGCCTTCACGATCAGCTCGCCGCGCAGGTAGGTGTCCGCGGGTGCCTCGCCGGGCAACCGGACCGCGGCGTCCGCCTCCCGGACGTGCGCGGTGTCGGCGTCCGCGTCGGAGTACACGGCGACGGTGGCGACGCCCAGTTCACGGCAGGTGCGAAAGACGCGGCGGGCGATCTCGCCGCGGTTGGCGACGAGGACCGAACGGATCTCGGTGCAGCCGGTCTCCCGGGCGTCGCCCCCGGGCACGGTCGCAGAAGCGTTGCTGGTCACGGAACCTCACATCCGGAAGACGCCGAAGCCGCCCCGCGCGCCCTCGACCGGCGCGGTGTGGACGGCGGACAGGCACAGGCCGAGGACGGTGCGGGTGTCGCGCGGGTCGATGACGCCGTCGTCGTACAGCCGCCCGGACAGGAACATCGGCAGCGATTCGGCTTCGATCTGCTGCTCCACCATGGCGCGCAGCGCCGCGTCGCCGTCCTCGTCGTAGGGCGCTCCCTTCGCGGCGGCGGAGGCCCGCGCCACGATGGAGAGCACCCCGGCGAGCTGCTGCGGGCCCATCACCGCCGATTTGGCGCTCGGCCAGGCGAACAGGAACCGCGGGTCGTACGCCCGCCCGCACATCCCGTAGTGCCCGGCCCCGTACGACGCGCCCATCAGCACCGACAGGTGCGGCACCCGCGAGTTCGACACCGCGTTGATCATCATCGCGCCGTGTTTGATGATGCCGCCCTGCTCGTACTCCCTGCCGACCATGTAGCCGGTGGTGTTGTGCAGGAAGAGCAGCGGGACGTCGCGCTGGTTGGCCAACTGGACGAACTGCGCGGCCTTCTGGCTCTCCGCGCTGAACAGCACCCCCTGCGCGTTGGCGAGGATCCCGACCGGGTAGCCGTGCAGCCGGGCCCAGCCGGTGGTCAGGCTCGTCCCGTACAGCGGCTTGAACTCGTCGAAGTCCGAGCCGTCCACGATCCGGGCGATCACCTCGCGCGGGTCGAACGGTGCCTTGAGGTCGCCCGGGACGATGCCCAGCAGCTCCTCCTCGTCGTACGTCGGCGGCGCGGCCGGGCCCGGATCGGCCTGCGCCTTGCGCCAGTTGAGCCGGGCCACCACCCGGCGCGCCTGCCGCAGCGCATCGGGCTCGTCCAGCGCGAAGTGGTCCGCCAGTCCCGAGGTGCGGGCGTGCATCTCCGCGCCGCCCAGCGACTCGTCGTCGCTCTCCTCGCCGGTCGCCATCTTCACCAGCGGCGGCCCGCCGAGGAAGACCTTGGCCCGCTCCTTCACCATGATCACGTGGTCCGACATGCCGGGGACGTACGCGCCGCCGGCCGTCGAGTTGCCGAAGACCACCGCCACCGTCGGGATGCCGGCCGCGGACAGCCGCGTCAGGTCCTTGAAGAGCGCCCCGCCCGGGATGAAGATCTCCTTCTGGCTCGGCAGGTCGGCGCCGCCCGACTCCACCAGGCTGACCACCGGCAGCCGGTTGGCGCTCGCGACCTCGTTGGCCCGCAGCGCCTTCTTGAGCGTCCACGGGTTGCTCGCCCCGCCGCGCACCGTCGGGTCGTTGGCGGTGATCAGGCACTCCACGCCCTCGATCACGCCGATCCCGGTGACCAGCGACGCCCCCACCGCGTAGTCGCTGCCCCAGCCGGCGAGCGGCGACAGCTCCAGGAAGGGCGTGTCCGGGTCCACCAGCAGCTCGATCCGCTCGCGGGCCAGCAGCTTGCCGCGCGCGCGGTGCCGGGCGACGTACTTGTCGCCGCCGCCGGCGAGCGCCTTGTCGTGCTCCCCGGCCACCTCGTCCAGCTTCCCCAGCATCGCCGCCCGCCGCTCGGCGTACTCCGCGCCGGCGGTGTCGAGCGCGGTCCTCAGGACGGTCACAGCAGAACCTCCGGTATCCGAACGTGACGGGAGCGCAGCCACTCCCCCAGCGCCTTGGCCTGCGGGTCGAACCGGGCCTGCGACGCGACGCCGTCCCCCAGCAGCCCCTCGACGGTGAAGTTCAGCGCCCGCAGGTGCGGCAGCACCTCCCGCCGCACCGTCAACTCGGCCGTCTCCGGGAGCAGTTCCCGCAGTCGCCGCACGGTCAGCTCGTGCGCCAGCCAGCGCCATCCGTCGTCCGTGCGGGCCCACACCCCGACGTTGGCCGATCCGCCCTTGTCGCCACTGCGGGCCCCGGCGACGAGCCCCAGCGGAGCCCTCCGGGTCGGGCCCGCGGGCAGCGGCTCGGGGAGTTCCCCCGTGACGGCGGCCGGTTCCGTGACCCGCGCCGGTGCGGGCGGCACCGCCACCCGCTCCCCGTCCGGCAACACCGCCACCTGCGCCACGTCCGCGGCCGCCACGTACGCCGCCTCGAACACGCCGTACGGGGCGCCCTTCCCCGGCGGCGCCGTCAGGTGGAAACCGGGGTAGCTGGCGAGCGCCAGCTCGACCGCGGCCCCGCTCACGGCCCGTCCGACGGCCTCCGCGTCCGGGTCCCGCACCACCAGCCGCAGCAGCGCGCCGGCCTCCTCCTGGACCGCCGCGTCCCCGTGATCGGTCCGGGCCAGCGACCAGTCGACCTCCCGCGGCCGGCGGCCGGCGCGGTCCAACGCCGCCTCCAACTGGCCCCGCACCAGCGCCGCCTTGGCCTCGATGTCGAGGCCGGTGAGCACGAACACCACCTCGTTGCGCCAGCCGCCGAGTCGGGTCAGCCCGACCTTCAGCGTCGCCGGCGGCGCCTCGCCCCGCACCCCGTCGATCCGCACCCGGTCCGGCCCGTCAGCCGTCAGCCGTACGGTGTCCAGCCGCGCCGTCACGTCCGGCCCCAGGTAGCGGGCGCCCGTCGTCTCGTAGAGCAGCTGGGCGGTCACCGTCCCCGTGGTGACGGCGCCCCCGGTGCCCGGGTGCTTGGTGATCACCGCACTGCCGTCGGCGTGGATCTCGGCCAGCGGGAATCCGGGCCGCCGCAGGTCCCCCAGCTCCTCGAAGAACGCGTAGTTCCCGCCGGTGGCCTGCGTCCCGCACTCCAGCACGTGCCCGGCGACGACCGCGCCCGCCAGCCGGTCGTGGTCGTCCGCTGCCCAGCCGAAGTGCGCCGCGGCCGGCCCGCTGACCAGCGCCGCGTCCGTCACCCGCCCGGTGACGACGACGTCCGCGCCGTCCCGCAGGCACGCCGCGATCCCCGCGCCGCCCAGGTAGGCGTTGGCGGTGAGCACCCCCTCGCCCCACCCCCGCCCCAACAGGTCGTCGCCCTCGACGTGCGCGACCCGCACCGGCACGCCGACCCGTGCGCTCAACTCCCGTACCGCTGCGGCGAGTCCGGCCGGATTCAGCCCGCCCGCGTTGGTCACGATCCGCACGCCGCGCTCGACGGCGAGCCCCAGTCCCTCCTCCAGCTGCCGCAGGAAGGTCTTGGCGTACCCCAGCCGCGGGTCCTTCAGCCGGTCCCGGCCCAGGATCAGCATCGTCAGCTCGGCCAGGTAGTCCCCGGTCAGCACGTCCAGCCGCCCGCCGGTCAGCATCTCCCGCACGGCCTCGAACCGGTCGCCGTAGAAGCCGGACGCGTTCCCGATCCGCAGCGGCTCCGCGCCCGCCGTCACCGTCGCGCCCCGCCCGGCGCCCGCCCCGGTCCCGCCGGCCCGGCGAAGGACTGCGCGATGCCCAACCACCGTTCGGCGTCCGCGCCTACGGCCACCAGGCAGACGTCGTCGCGATGCACCCGCTGCGTCACCAACAGGCAGAACTCCAGCGCCGTCCCGCTCACCCGCTGCGCGGCCCCCGCCGGCCCGAACGTCCACGCCTCGCCGCCGGGCCCGGTCAACTCGACCCGGAACTCCTCCCCCGGCGGCGTCAGCCCGCGCACCGCGTACGCGTAGTCCCTCGCCCGCACCCCGATCCGGGCGACGTGCCGCAGCCGCGCGGTCGGCACCCGCCGCACCCCCAGCGCGTCCGCGACGTCCTGCCCGTGCGCCCAGGTCTCCATCAGCCGCCCGGTCGCCACCGACGCCACGCTCATCGGCGGCCCGTACCAGGGCAGTTTGCCGCCGGCCGGCTGCGCCGCCAGCACCTCCAACAGCTCCGCCCGGCTCGCCCGCCAGCGCGCCAACAGCTCGGCGGGCGCCATCCGGGCCCCGCGCTCGGCCCCCGCGTCCACGAACGTCTCCGGCGACGCCATCGCCGCCGCCACCTCGCGCCCGAACCCCTCGGGGTCCACCGCCGACTGCACGGCCCGCTCGTCCGTCCACAGCAGGTGCGCGATCTGGTGCGCGACGCTCCACCCGGCCGCCGGGGTCGCCCGACCCCACTCGGCTTCGGGCAGCCCCGCCACCAGCCCGTCCAGCTCCTCACCCTCGGCCCGCAGGTCCGCAAGGACCTCCCGAACCTCCCGCGGATCGGCCATCGCGCGCTCTCCTCATCCACGCCGGTCGCCCATGTCCCTTACGGACAGGGCGCGTTGACAGCTGCGGTGATGCGAGAACCGAGCGTGGCAGCGCCACCAGAAACAATCAAGCACGCATGCATGATTTTCTGCCATGCCGCGCCGAACTCTCTCGACGCGCCCGCCCCCTGCCTGAACTACCGCCGCACGGGCGCCACGTCGGCCGCGTAGCGGAGGAAGGCGGCCCAGGTGGTAGGGGTGAGGGTGAGGTGGGGGCCGGCCGCCTCCTTGGAGTCGCGTATGTGGATCTGGGTGGTGGCCGCAGTGGCGGCGACCTCGACGCATTCGCCGCCGGCGGAGCCGCTGTAGCTCGACTTGCGCCAGACCGCTTCGCTGTTCATACCTAACCCGCCAACTTCTCGATGAATTGGATGGATTCCCCGGTGGAAAGAGCCTGCGTACGCATCATGGCATAGCGATCCACGAGCTCAGCGACCTTCTTTCGGTCGGAGACGACCTGGCTCCTTGCGTGGCCTTCCAGGTAGCCCAGCGTGCGCGGGTCGGGCATCTCCAGCAAGACCATTCCACCATCGATACAGGGATGTTCCTCAACGTTCGTCGGCATGACCTGAACGGATACATTGCGCAGCCGTAGCCGCTCCAAGACCCTCACCATCTGCTCCCGGTGAACTTTCCGACCACCGATTGGGCGCTCCAACGCACACTGCTCGACGACGAAATGCACCGGCGGCCGGTCCTCGCGGGTGAGCAGCACCTGCCGTTCGAGCCTGCCGGAGACCAGACGCTCCACCTCGTCGTCGCTATGGATGGGGACATGCGATTCGATCACCGCACGCGCATAGTCCTTCGTCTGCAACAGCCCGGGCACAACCAGCGTCTCGTACGAGCATCGCCGCATGCACTTCCGCTCCAGTTTGGCGACATCGCGGAAGAACGTCGGGTACTGGGCCTCCTCCAGCAGCGGGATCGCCGCCCTCAGCACGCCCCTCGCGCCCAACAGCTCGTCCGCCCGCTCCACCGTCGCCGGATCGGGGATGCGCTGGGCCAGCTCGTACGCCTTGATCGTGTGAGGCGCGTAGCCGAGCTTCGTCCCCAACTCCTCCCGGCTCAATTCGGCCAGTTCCCGGAAGAGTTTGAGCTGGCCCCCGAAGACGCGCAGCGCCTTGGACGTGCCCTCTCCACTCCCGCCTGAATTCATCATGTTGCCGACCTCCTCGGATACAGCCGTCACCGCACGTCACTACGGATACTCTCCGTACGCGCGCCATCACTGGCCAGGCTAGGCAGGTGGTTCGACGATCGGGGGTATGAACCAGAAAAAGCCCTCATCCGGGGACAGGGACAGTGCTTTGGCCCAAGGACAGCGGGCCGCAGAGGAGTTGGCGTCGGCGCTCGCCACCGTGGGGTTCGTATTCCCCTCCCTCCGCGGCGGTTTTCCCGTCCTGGAGCGGGGGCGGGTAGAACTGGGCGGAATTTCCGCTTCCGAAGTGTTCCGGCTGGCCGCGTGGATTCGTGAACGTACGGAAATGCAGCGGAGGCGGGCCCGGTGAAGATCAGCCCGCGTCGGATGACGCTCTCGGTGTACCGGGTTTCGGCGGCCGGTGAACGCACTCCGTTACGCACGGTCGTCGTGCGGACCGACGATCCGATGCGGCTCGTCGACGACATGCCGGGGCGCTATCCGCCCTGCGCGTGTCCGACGTGCAGGCCCACGGGCGGAAAGTCGTCAACGGCGTAGGCCGGAGGGGATGTCCCGGGGTGCGCCCGCAGGATCTCGAGCGAACGCCGGGGTATTCCTCATCCCACACCAGAAGCGCCCGCACCGAGGACGTACCCCGGGGCAGCCCCTCCGGCCCCACCCGCCAGGCACAACCCGCAAGGCGCCCGCCCCCACGGCGGCAGAGCCGACCACGCAGGCAGCCCAACTCTCAGCGCCGCGCCCCACTGAGCACGGCCCCCGCGCTGGCCACCACCACCAGCCCGATGGCCACCAGCTCCACCCACCCCAACGCCTGCCCCAGCACCAGGAACCCGGCCGTGGCGGCCGCCGCCGGCTCCAGGCTCATCATCACCGCGAAGCCCGACGCCGGCAGCTTCCGCAGCGCCAGCAGCTCCAGGGTGTACGGCAGCACCGACGACATCAGCGCCACGGCCGCCCCCAGGCCCAGCGTCACCGGGTTCAGCAGCGCGCCGCCCGCGCTGGCCACCCCGAGCGGTAGGCTCAGCAGCGCCGCGACCGTCATCGCGAGCGCCAACCCGTCCGCCTGCGGGAAGCGCTGCCCGGTCCGCGCCGACAGCAGGATATACGCGGCCCACAGCCCGCCGGCCGCCAGCGCGCACCCGGCGCCGACCAGATTCAACCCGTCGAAACCCGCACGTCCCAGCAGCACCACGCCGCCCAGCGCCAGCGTCGCCCACAGCATGCTCAGCAGCCGTCGCGACGTCGCCACCGACAGGATCAGCGGGCCCAGGAATTCCAACGTGACCGCGGCGCCCAGCGGGATCCGGTCGATCGCCTGGTAGAAGAGCGAGTTCATGCCGGCGAGCGCGACGCCGAACGCGACGATCGTCGCCCAGTCGCCCCGCCCGTAGCCCCGCACCTTCGGCCGGCACGCGACCAGCAGCACCAGCGCCGCCACCACCAGCCGCAGCGTGACCACGCCCAGCGCCCCGGCCCGCGGGAACAACAGCACCGCCACCGACGACCCGAACTGCAGCGAGACGATCCCGCCGATGACCAGTCCCACCGACACCAGCCGGCTGCGGGCCCGCGCCGCGCCCGCCCCGGCCCCGCCGCGGGCCGCGGCCGCCGCCTCGGCCGAGCGCACCTCGGGCGAGGGCGGCACGGGCGAGGACGGCACGGGCCGGGGTATCTCCCCGCCCGCCGCCTCGACGGCGGAACCGACGGGCGACGCGGGGGCCGGGCGGGAGCCGGCAAAACCGGCGGACGAGGGGGAGCGCTCGAAGTCGCCGGAGCCGGCGGGCGACGCGGGAGAAGCATTCACGTTCCCACGCTACGACCCGCGTTCGCGCACGTGAAATGCGTTTTCGCCGGTTGTTATGCTCCGCACGCATGAGCATCGAGCTGCGTCATCTCCGCTGCTTCCTCGCCGTCGCCGACACCCTCAGCGTGACCCGCGCCGCCGAACGCCTCCACCTCACCCAGCCCGCCGCCTCGCGCACCCTGCGCCAGTTGGAGGACGCCCTCGGCGTCCGCCTCGTCGACCGCTCCACCCACCACCTGGCGCTCACCCCGGACGGCGTCGCCTTCCGCGACCAGGCCGCCCTCGCGGTCGCCGCCTTCGACCGCGCCCTGGCCTACGGGCACCACGCCGGCTGGCCGCTCCGCCTGGGCCACGCCTGGTCGGCGGCCGGGGCGGACACCACCACGCTGCTGCGCCGCTGGCACGAGGAGCACCCGGACACCCCGCTCCAGCTCCTGCGCATCGACGACCGCACGGCCGGCCTCGCCCGCGGCGACGTCGACGTGGCCCTCCTCCGGGGCGAGGTGCGGGCCCCCGGCCTGGTCACCGAGCAGCTGACGACCGAGCCCCGGGTGGCCGGCCTGCCCGCCGACGACCCCCTGGCCGCCCGCCCCGCCCTCTGCCTCGCCGACCTCGCCCCGCGCACCCTCGCCGTGAACACGGTCTCCGGAACCACCACCCTCGACCTCTGGCCGCCCGAGGCCCGCCCCTCGTCGACGCTCACCATCGGCAACACCGACGACTGGATCGCCGCCATCACCGGCGCCCGCGCGGTCGGCGTCACCACCTCCGCCACCGCCGGCATGCACCCCCACCCCGCGATGGCCTACGTCCCCCTGACCGACGCCCCGCCCGTCCCCGTCGTCATCGCCTGGCGCGACGCCCCGGGCCACCCCCGCATCCCGGACCTGGTGGCGTTGGCCCGTGAGGTGATGGGCTGAGGAGCGAGCGGCGTTCGCGGCCGGGCGGCCCGCCAACTCCCCACCTGACACGGCACTTTCGATTCGTAACCGAAATCGGCTTCACCATTCCGTCACCGCTTGTACACTCCTTCCACCCGGGCGCCTTCACCCTCCGCGCGCCCCCTGGGGCACTCCCCAGCGGGCCCGCGTGAGCCGTGCACCCTGCACCCACCCCGTGATCCGCCCGGTCCTGTCGCTGCTTCCTGTGGGGGGAACCTTGACTTCCGCTGCACCCGTCCGCTCGGGCCGGGCGCGCTCCCGGCGCGCCCGCCGCCTCGCGGCCTGCACCACGCTCGTCCTCTGCGCCGGCACCCTGCTCTCCGCGCCGGCGTCGGCCGAGGACCGACCGACCGCACCAAACCGGCAGACCACCGCGCACCGCCCGGCCGACGACCGGCAGCCGACCCTGATGCGCCCGCCGCGCGGCGCGGAGCGGCGGGGGGTGGCGGGCGAGGGGACTGCCGTGACCACCGCCAAGGCTCCGCCGCGCTTCGACCTCAACGGGGACGGCCTGAGCGAAGTCCTCTACCGGGCCCAGGACGACGGAGTGCGCGTCGCCCTGTCCGACGGGTCAACGGTCAGCAGGTTCAACCTCGGCGGCTCCGCGGGCGAAATGTTCAAGGACATCGTTCCCGTCGGCGACCAGGACGGCAACGGGACCATGGAAGTCCTCTCCCTGTCGTCCGACGGAACCCTCGCCCTCCGCAGCAGCTACGCCACGTCCGATGCGACGTACCCGCACTGGTCGGGGAAGGGGTGGCAGGAGTACAACAAGATCCTCGCCCCCGGCGACCTGACCGGCGACGGCAAGACCGATCTGCTGGCCCGCGCGCCCTCCGGCGAGCTGTACCTCTACCGGTCCAACGGCCGCCTGGTCGCCCCGTTCGCCGCCCGCGTCAAGATCGGCGGCGGTTGGCAGGGCTACGACCAGATCGTCGGCGTGAACGACGCGAACGGCGACGGGCACGGAGACCTCTACGCACGCACCCCGGCTGGCGACCTCTACTTCTACGCGGGCACCGGCCACGCCTCGGTCCCGTTCCAGGCCCGGGTGAAGGTCGGCTACGGCTTCGGGATCTACAACCAGCTCCTCAGCGTCGACGACTACGACGGCGACGGGTACGGGGACCTTCTCGCGCGCAGCAGGGCGGGCGAGTTGTTCCTCTACCGCTCCGACGGCGCCGGGCAACTGCTCGCTCGCGACCGGCAGGGGTCGGGCTGGGGAGTGGCGTCGCTCTTCGCCGGTGCGGGCAGCAACCCGTACCTGGGCAAGTCCGAACTGCTGGGACTCGACACCCGCGGCGCCCTGTACTACTACCACTCACTGAACAACGGAATGCTCAGTGCACGTCAGCCGATGAGCAGAGAAGGAGCGTTCGCCGGGGCGCAGCTCTTCTTCGCCTCCTCGATGGACGGAAACGGCCGGGGCGACGTCTTCCAGATCTACGACGGCGGCCTGTACAACTACGAGCACCCCTCCGGCTCCGGTCCCGCCTTCCTGGGGGCCGGCTGGAACGTCTACCGCACCGTGTTCGGCCCCGGCGACCTCGACGGCGACGGCAGGGGCGACCTGTTGGCGCGTGACCGTGCGGGCGTGCTCCACCTCTACCCGGGTGACGGCACCGGCTACCGGGTCGGCGGCCGGATCAGGATCGGTGCCGGTTGGAACGCCTACGACGCGCTGGTCGGCGCGGGTGACTTCACCGGGGACGGCCGGCCGGACATCGTCGCCCGGACGCCCGGCGGCTCGCTCTACCTCTACGCGGGCACCGGCACGGCCGGCGCCCCGTTCAAGGCGCCGGTGAACCTCGGCGGCGGCTGGCACGCGTACGTCCAACTGGCCGCCCCGGGCGACCTCGACGGGGACGGCCGTGCGGACCTGCTCGCCACCGACTCCCGCGGCGACCTCTACCGCTACCTCGCCGACGGCACCGGCCGGTTCACGCCCCGGGTGAAGATCGGCAACGGCTGGAACACCTACACCGGCCTGTACTGATCCCGTACCGACCCACCCCCCTGCTCCCGTCCTCCCCGCGTCGGCGGCCGCCTGCACGTGCGGCCGCCGACGCGGCGTTGCGGACACCGGTGGTCGGCGACCGCTACCCCTCCCCCCGCTCCCGCCCCGCGTCCAGTGCCTCCGCCAGGACCTCCGCCAGGTGGCGTCCCGGGCGCGCGCCGAGTTGGGTGAGTTGGGTGCGGCAGGAGAAGCCGTCGGCGAGGATCTCGGCGTCCGGGGCGGCCGACCGCACGGCGGGCAGGAGTTGGTCCTCGGCGCAGGCGACGGAGACGTCGTAGTGGCCGCGCTCGAAGCCGAAATTGCCCGCCAGTCCGCAGCAGCCGCCGCTCAACGCACCCGTCAGACCGGCGCGTTCGCGCAGTCGGCGGTCGGCGGCGTCGCCGAGGACCGCGTGCTGGTGGCAGTGGGTCTGGCCGGCCACCGCGCGGTCGATGCGGGGCGGGGTCCAGTCGGGGGCGAGCTCCTCCAGCGCCTCGGCGAAGGTGCGCACGGACGCGGCGAGCCGGGCGGCCCGCGGATCGTCGGCGAGCAGTTCCGGCAGGTCGGTGCGGAGCGCCGCGGCGCAGCTCGGTTCCAGGACGACCAGGGGGCGGCCGGGCCGCACGAGGGGGTCGAGGACCTCCACCGTCCGGCGCATGACGGCCCGGGCCCGGGTGAGTTGGCCGGTGGAGACGTAGGTCAGGCCGCAGCAGAGGCCGGGGCGCGGCGGGCGCGGCAGGCGGCGCGCCGGGCGGTCGGTCACGGGGGCCGTGGGGGGCAGCAGCGGGCGGAGTCCGGCCGCTTCCAGGACGCGGACGGCGGCCCGCCCCACCTCCGGGGAGAGGTGGTTGGTGAAGGTGTCGGGCCACAGGACGACGGTCCGGCCGCCCGTGGGCGCGGTGTGCCGGCGCCACCACCAGCGGCGGAACGTCTCCCGCGCCAGCTGCGGGATCTCCCGCTCGGGGGCGATCCCGGCGAGCCGCTTGGCGACGCCGGCGAGCGGGGTGCGGGCGAGGGCGTTGAGGGCCGGCGCCGCGGGGGCGGCGGCGTGCAGCCACTGGGGCAGCCGGCCCATGGCGTAGTGGGCGGCGGGGCGGAGCCGGCCCGCGTAGTGGTGGTGCAGGAACTCCGCCTTGTAGGTGGCCATGTCGACGCCCACCGGGCAGTCGCTGCGGCAGCCCTTGCAGGACAGGCAGAGATCCAGGGCGTCGCGCACCTCGGGGGAGCGCCAGCCGTCGGTGATCACCTCGCCGGCCAGCATCTCGTGCAGCAGTCGGGCGCGCCCGCGGGTGGAGTGCTGCTCCTCGCCGGTGGCGCGGTAGGACGGGCACATCACGTCCGCTGAGCCCGAACCCAGCTGCTTCGTACGGCACTTGGCGACGCCGACGCAGCGGCGGACGGCGGCGGTGAAGTCGCCGTCGTCGTGCGGGTAGCCGAACTCCACCGGGACCGGGCCGGGCGGCAGCGGGGCGAAGCGCAGGTTGGCGTCGAGGCGGGCGGGGCGGGCCAGCATGCCGGGGTTGAGGCCAGCGGCCGGGTCCCACAGGTCCTTGAACCGGCCGAAGACGCCGACCAGTTCGTCGCCGTACATCGCGGGGAGCAGTTCGGCGCGGGCCTGGCCGTCGCCGTGCTCCCCGGAGAGCGAACCGCCGTGCGCCACCACCAGGGCGGCCAGGTCGGTGGAGAACTCCCTGAAGCGGCGGATGCCGGGCGGGGTGAGCAGGTCGAAGTCGATCCGGACGTGGATGCAGCCGTCGCCGAAGTGGCCGTAGGGGGTGCCGCGCAGCCCGTGCTGGGCGAGCAGGGCGCGGAAGTCCCGCAGGTAGGGCCCCAGTCGGACGGGCGGGACGGCGCAGTCCTCCCAGCCGGGCCACGCCTCGCTGCCGTCGGGCATGCGGGTCGCCGTGCCGGAGGCGTCCTCGCGGATCCGCCAGAGGGCGCGCTGGCCGGCCGGGTCGGTGACGAGGGCGTGGCCGGTGGCGCCGTCCGCGACCGCCACGCGGCACAGCGCCTCGGCCCGGGCGGCGGCCTCGGCGGGGCTCGCGCCGCCCGTCTCGACGAACAACCAGGCGCCCCCGTCGGGCAGTTGGGTGGTGCCCTTGCCGACCAGGTCGGCGGCCATGCCCTCGACGGTCAGCGGCCCGTGCGGGAGGAGGGTGTGCGCGGCCTCGGCGGCGGCGCCCTCGTCGGGGTAGGCCAGGACGGCCAGCGCGCGGGCCGCGGGCGTCGCCACGAGCCGGACGGTGGCCTCGGTGAGCACGCCGAGGGTGCCCTCACTGCCGGTGAGGGCCCGGGCCAGGTCGGTGCCGGCCTCGGGCAGCAGGGCGTCCAGGGCGTAGCCGGAGATCCGGCGCGGCAGGCCGGTCGGGTAGCCGGTGCGCAGCAGCGCCAACTCGCTTTCCACCAGGGTCTGGACGCCGTCGCGCAGGCGCGGCGGGAGGCCGGTGGGGCGGCCCTCGGGGTCGGTGCCGCGGCCGGCCCGGACCGCCTCGCCGCCGTAGGTGAGCAGTTCCAGGGCGTGGACGTTGTCGGCGGTGGTGCCCCAGGCCACCGAGTGCGAGCCGCAGGAGTTGTTGCCGATCATGCCGCCGAGGGTGCAGCGGCTGTGGGTGGAGGGGTCGGGGCCGAAGGTCAGGCCGTGCGGGGCTGCCGCCGCCCGCAGGTCGTCGAGGACGACGCCCGGCTGGACCACGGCGGTGCCGGCCTCGGGGTCCAGTGCGACGATCCGCCGCAGGTGGCGGGTGAAGTCCAGGACGACGCCGGTGCCGGTGGCCTGGCCGGCGATGCTGGTGCCGCCGCCGCGCGGCACCACCGGGACGCCGTGGTCGCGGCAGACCCGCAGCGCCGCGGCGACGTCCTCGGCGTCCCGGGGCGCGACCACCGCGTCCGGGATCCGCCGGTAGTTGGACGCGTCCATCGTCATCAGGGCCCGGTCGGCGGCGGTGGCCGAGACCTCGCCCCGCACCGCCGCGGCCAGATCGCGGGCCAGCTCCCGACGGGCGGCGGCCGCCCGCTCACTCTCCCGCCCGCCGGTGCCCCTGCCTCCGCCGTTCCGCTCGCCCGACTCCGTGCCCTCAGTCTCCGTGCGCTCAGCCATGCCTCCAGAGTGCCCCCGCGGGGCGGGGGCGGATCAAGCCCTGTGGACAAAGGTGTCGCGCCTGATGTGGACGCATGAGCGACGACGCCTCCGGCAGCACCTCCCACGACGCCGCCGGAGCCTCCCCGGGCGGGCGGTCGCACCACTCGTCCGACGGCCTGCCGTCGCTGGACCCGCTGCGCCGCGCGGCCCGTCGGGAGACCCTCGCCCCGCTCGTGGCGCTGCTCGTCCTGGCGGCCGTCTTCAGCTGACGGCACCGGACGGCGAACGAGCGCCGGCCGTAGGGGCGTTCACCTGACGTAGGGGTGTTCACGCCGCGTACGAGTGGAAGACGAGTTGCAGACCGCCGTCTTCACCGACCTGCGGCTCCGCATCCGCTACCGGCACGGCGGCGAGACCCGGCTGCGCACCTACACCGTCGGCCCGTACGGCCTGGTCGCCAAGGCCGGGACCTGGTACCTGGCCGACGCCGCGGCGGCGCTCGGCACCCTCTACGCGGCGGACCGCACCCCGCACCGCTCCGAGTGATCTCGCAGGTCAGAGGCGCCGCCGGGCAGGACCTCGGCAACCTGTGAGGCGCCTGTGACGGCCCGTGTCCACACTCCGACCGCCCGTCATCTCACCGGCTGGACGCGCCGCCCGACCCCCGCTTGACCCTCTAGGCTTCCCCCGTGGCTGATATCCAGATTCCCGCTGACATCAAGCCCGCCGACGGACGCTTCGGCGCGGGCCCCTCCAAGGTGCGTACGGAGGCGCTCGACGCGCTGGCCGCCACCGGCACCTCACTGCTCGGCACCTCCCACCGCCAGGCCCCGGTCAAGAACCTGGTCGGCTCGGTGCGCCAGGGCGTGCGCGACCTCTTCCAGCTCCCCGAGGGCTACGAGGTCGTCCTCGGCAACGGCGGTTCCACCGCGTTCTGGGACGTCGCGACGCACGGCCTGATCGAGCACAAGTCGCAGCACCTGTCGTTCGGCGAGTTCTCCTCGAAGTTCGCCAAGGCCGCCAAGCTGGCGCCGTGGCTCGCCGAGCCCACCGTCGTCTCCGCCGACCCGGGCACCCACCCGGAGCCGGTCGCCGAGGCGGGCGTGGACGTCTACGCCTTCACCCACAACGAGACCTCGACCGGTGTCGCGGCCCCGATCCGGCGGGTGGCCGGCGCCGACGACGGCGCCCTGGTGCTGGTCGACGCGACCTCCGGCGCCGGCGGCCTCCCGGTGGACATCACCGAGACCGACGTCTACTACTTCGCGCCCCAGAAGTCCTTCGCCTCCGACGGCGGGCTCTGGCTCGGCGTCTTCTCCCCGGCCGCCCTGGAGCGCGCCCGCGCCGTGCACGCGTCCGGCCGGCACGTCCCGGAGTTCTTCTCGCTGCCCACCGCGATCGACAACTCCCTGAAGAACCAGACGTACAACACCCCGTCCCTCGCCACCCTCTTCCTGCTCAACGAGCAGCTGGAGTGGATCAACGGCCAGGGCGGTCTGGACTGGGCGGTCGGCCGCACCGCCGCCTCCTCGCAGGCCCTCTACGGCTGGGCCGAGGACTCCAAGTACGCCACCCCGTTCGTCACCGACCCGGCGAAGCGCTCGCAGGTCATCGGCACGATCGACTTCAACGACGACGTCGACGCGGCGGCGATCGCCAAGACGCTGCGCGCCAACGGCATCGTCGACACCGAGCCCTACCGCAAGCTCGGCCGCAACCAGCTGCGGATCGCGATGTTCCCGGCGATCGACCCGGCGGACGTCGAGGCGCTGACCGCCTGCATCGACTACGTGGTCGGCCAGCTCTGACGGCACCTGCACACCGCCCCGGACGGGCCCCGGCACGGCGCACGACGCCCCGCCGGGGCCCGTCCGCGTGCCGGGGTGCCGGCCGGCCCTAGAACCGCGGGAACCACACCTCGGCGAGGTTGTCCGCGCCCTCCTGCGACCGCCGGACGCGGAAGGACGAGACGTGCCGCCGCTCGACGCCACCGGCGGGGCGACGGTGCCACCCGAGGGCCAGTACGCCCAGGTCGGACCAGGTGCGGTCGCACGGCTCGGCGTCGAGGTCGAACCCCACCTCCACCGCCGTCCTCCGGTCGACGCCGAGCGCCCGCAGCACCTCCTGCGGGTCTCCGACGAAGCTCCAGGCGTCCTCGTCGTCGCAGTCCCAGCCGCCGGCGAACACCTCCTCGCCGGTCGGCAGGAGCACCTGCTCCTCCAGGTAGCGGTTGCCGTAGTCGAGTTCGACCGAGCCGACGATGCGGGCCTCGGGGTGCCGGGCGCGCTGGCGCGCGACCTCCGCGGTCATCGCGTCGCAGAGCAGGTCGCTGCCGAGCGCCGGCTCGAAGACCATGACGACGTCGCCCCAGCAGCCGACCGCGACGAAGTCCAGGTCGGCGCGGACCGACGGCCACGCCAGCTCCCCGACGGGCCGTTCCGGCAACTCCTGAAGGACCTCGGCGACGGTGCCCAGCTCCTCGACGACCCGGCGGGCGCGCACCGGGTCGTGCGCCGGCAGCGGCTCCCGCTCGGTGACGTCCGGGTCGGGGAACGGCGGGAAGAGCAGGGTCAGGGTGACCTCGCTGTGCCGCCAGGGCTGCACCTCCTCGTCCGGATCGTGCGCCGCCTCGTCGTCGTGCACCGGGCCCTCGTGAACATCCGCATCGGTCATGTGGCCAACGTAACTCCCGCCACTGACAAGGCCGTTGACGGGCCGTCGCCCCCGGGGAGCGCGAGGTCGGCGGCGCGGACGCCGGGCGCGGCGCACCGCCGAAGGCGTCACGGCGGGCGTCGCCGAACGCGCGCCCCACGGCGGCGAACGCGCCCCCGAACGGACGCACCGCGCCCGGCCGCCACACCGGACGCACCGCAACGAGACGTGACGAAACGGGCCGGATGTGCCTCCATGGAGGGATGCGGACCCCTCCCAGCCCCGGCCTCGCCCCCTTCGAGCGCCAGGGAACGATCCTGCTGACCACCTACAAGAGGGACGGCACCGGCGTCGGCACCCCGGTCAACCTCGCGGTGGACGGCGACCACGCCTACTTCCGCACCTTCGGCAGCGCCTGGAAGGTCAAGCGGATGCGCAACGTCCCCGAGGTGGAGTTCTGCGCCTCGACCTGGCGCGGCAAGCCCACCGGGCCCACCGTCCGGGCCCGGGTCCGGCTGCTCGACCCGGCCACCCGCGAGTACCGGCGCGCCGAGCGGTCGTTGACCCGCAAGTACCCGCTGATCCACGGGCTGGTGGCGCCGCTCGTGCACCGGCTGCGGCGGGAGCCCACGCTCCACTACGAGCTGCGGCTGATCGAGGACGGCCCCCAGGGGTAGCGGGGACGGCCCGGACGGGGCCGCCCGCAGCCGCTACCGGCGACCGCGCCGCAGCAGGCTCCGGACCGCCAGCACCAGCGCCGTCGCGCCCGCCAGCACCAGCGCCCCCTTGCCGTAGCTGGACGCCCCGCCGGACCACTCCCCCGGCCGGCCGGCCGCCGTGCCGCCGCCCGACGTCCCGCCGTCCGCCGCGTCGTCGTCCCGCCGCGCCGCGTCCGGGAGCTGCTCCCCGCTGAGCGCCACCGGCTCGACCTGGCTGTTGCGCCCCTCCGACCCGTACATCAGCGTGCGGCCGTCGGGGGTGAAGCTGACCGACTCGCCCTGGCGTTGGAGCGGCACCGCCACCGGGCCGAGGGCCTCGGGGCGGCCGTCGCGCCAGCGGTACGCCTGCGCCCCGAAGTAGCCGCGCAGCACCAACCGGCTGCCGTCCGGGGAGAACGCGCCGTCGGTCACCCACAGGTCGATCGGGGCGACCCTGCGGAAGGTGTTGCTCCCGGCGGCGGACAGCCGGACCGGGCCCTCGTAGAGCGCGGCGCCGCCGCCCTGCTTCTTGCTCGCGAGGTAGACCCGGCCGGTCTTCGGGTGCACCATCAACGCCTCGGCGTCCCGCGGCCCGTCGGCGTAGCGGACGGTGAACTGCTCGGCGGTGACGGTGGTGTCGCGCAGCTGCGCCGGCTCGGGGAAGCGGTAGATCCAGACGTGGTCCCAGCTGCCGCCGAGGTTGTCGCCGATGTCGCCGACGTAGATCCTGCCGTCCGGGCCGACCGATATCGCCTCGACGTCGCGCGGCGCCCCGATGCCGCGCAGGGTGACGGTGGCGACCGTCCGGCCGGTGGCGGCGTCTACGGCGTAGACGTAGGGGCCGTCGTCGCTGTCGTTGTGGGTCCAGTAGACGCCGGGGTGGGTGCGGCTGGCGGCCAGGCCGCTGGACTCGGTGATCCGGGGGTCGGTGAGGGTGAAGGCGTCCGGCTCCGCGGCGGCGGCCGGCCCGCCGGCCGCGGCCAGCAGGGCGAGCGCCCCGGCCGCCACCCCCGTCGCGTACGGGAGCGGACGGCGGGGGCTCCTGGGGCGACGCACGGCGGCACACATGGGGCACAGCCTGCCACGGCGCCGGCCCTCCCGGGGCCGCGTGGCCAGCGTCACGTACCCGCAGGTAGCGTCGTCGGCCATCATTGCCGGATGAGGATCATGTGCGTCGGGGACTCCATGACGATCGGCAGCTCCGGCGACCACACGTGGCGCTACCGGATGTGGCAGCACCTCAATGCGACGTACCCCGGCCCGTACCGCATCGTGGGCCCGCGCCGCACGCTCCACGACCCGGCCACCGGCGACGCGGACTCCCACGCCTACGCCGACCCGGCCTTCCCCGAGAAGGCCCGCAACCACCTCGCCGGCTGGGGCGAGGGCTGGCTGCACATGGCACCGCTGATCGAGGACGCGGTGCGCGAGCACCGGGCCGACACCCTGCTGGTCTCGCTGGGCCTGATCGACCTCGGCTTCTACACCGACCCGGAGCAGACCGCGCACAACGTGCGGCTCTTCGTGGCGCGGGCGCGGGCCGCCCGGCCACACGTCCGGGCGGTGCTGCTGCCGGTGATACCCAACGTGCGGGCACTGGTGGACCCGGACTTCGACGCCCAGTGCACGCGCTTCAACGAACTGCTGGCGAAGGCGGTGGCCGACCTGTCCACCCCCGGCTCGCCGCTGCTGCTGGCCTCCGTACCGGAGCGCTGGGACATCGACCGGTCCACCTACGACGGCACCCATCCCGGCGAGCTGGGCGAGCACCAGTTGGCCGGCGCGTTCGCCGACGCGATGCACCAGGCGTGGGACGTCGGCGGCCCCTACACCGCCTGACCCCTTGCTTCGAGCGGGCTTCAAGGGCTTGGCTGGACGACCATGAAGTACACGCAGCTGGGACGCACCGGACTCAAGGTCAGCCGCATCGTCCTCGGGACGATGAACTTCGGTCCGCAGACCGACGAGGCGGACAGCCACCGCATCATGGACGCCGCGCTGGACGCGGGCATCAACTTCTTCGACACTGCCAACGCCTACGGCTGGGGCGCCAACAAGGGCCGCACCGAGGAGATCATCGGCTCGTGGTTCGCCCGCGGCGGCGACCGGCGGGACAAGACCGTGCTGGCCACCAAGGCGTACGCCAACATGGGCCCGGACGGCGAGCCGGTCTGGCCCAACCACGACAAGCTCTCCGCGCTCAACGTCCGCCGGTCGGTGGACGCCAGCCTCAAGCGCCTGGGCACCGACCACATCGACCTGTTCCAGTTCCACCACGTCGACCGGTCCACGCCCTGGGACGAGATCTGGCAGGCCGTCGACGTCCTGGTCCAGCAGGGCAAGATCCTCTACGTCGGCTCCTCCAACCACGCCGGCTGGCACCTCGCCCGGGCCAACGAGACCGCCGCCCGCCGGGGCTCGCTGGGCCTGGTCAGCGAGCAGTGCCTGTACAACCTCGCGGAGCGGCGCGCCGAGATGGAGGTCATCCCGGCGGCCCGGGAGTACGGCATGGGCGTGATCCCCTGGTCGCCGCTGCACGGCGGGCTCCTGGGCGGGGTGCTGCGCAAGGAGCGGGAGGGCGCCGGCGCGGCCCGCTCGACCTCCGGCCGCTCCGCGGACTCCCTGGCCAACTCGACGATCCGGGCGCAGATCCAGTCCTACGAGGACCTGGTCGACCAGCACGGCCTGGCGCCGGGCGAGGTGGCCTTGGCGTGGCTGCTCAGCCGGCCGGGGGTGACCGGGCCCATCGTCGGCCCGCGCACCGCCGACCAGCTCGCCTCGGCGCTGCGCGCGGTCGAGCTGGAGCCGTCCGCGGAGCTGCTGGCGGGCCTGGACGAGGTCTTCCCGGGGCCGGGGCCGTCCCCGGAGGCGTTCGCCTGGTGAGCCGGGTGCCCGGGCGGCCGGCGGCGCGCCGCGGCGGGCGGCGCGGTGGGGTCAGCGCAGCGCCGCCGCCA
Source organism: Streptomyces lunalinharesii (assembly GCF_039532155.1). Lineage (NCBI taxonomy): Bacteria > Bacillati > Actinomycetota > Actinomycetes > Kitasatosporales > Streptomycetaceae > Streptomyces > Streptomyces lunalinharesii. Next base: position 17,700 of record NZ_BAAARK010000050.1, on the reverse strand, counting down.
CGATGACGACGATCAGCAGCACGGCGAGCAGACCGGACATGATCCGGTTACGGGTCTTGGGATCCACCCTTTGAGCGTAACCGGGGCCGAACCGGGCCCTGCGCCGACCCGGTCGTTCGCCGCCCGGGCCGCTTCCGGCTCAGCCGCCCAGCGGCCAGCGCGCCACCGGTTCGTAGTGCGGCTGGCCGCCGGGGACGCCGGGCGCCGGCGGGTGGCTGCGCATCAGGGCGATCTCCTCGACCGTCCAGGCGCCGCCCGCGAAGTCGGCCAGGGCGGCGGTGTACGGGACGAGGTCGAGGCGGCCGACGCGGTTCCGGGCGAGGGTGAGGTGCGGGGTGTACGGGCGGTGCTCGCCCATCCGCAGGCCCGCCCGGCGGCCGGCCGCCTCGGCCGCGTCCGCGAGGTGGCGCATGGCGGGTCGGTCGCCGTCCGCCCCGGCCCACACCACCCGGTCCCCGAACCGGCCGCCGCCGGCGATCCGCAGCTCGTAGGGGGCGTGCCGGTGGGCGGCGCGGCCCAGTCGCTCGTGCAGCTCGGTGAGGGCGTCCGCGGGCACCTCGCCGTAGAAGGCGAGGGTGAAGTGCCAGCCGTCGTGGCCGGTCCAACGCAGTCGTTCGGCGTCCGGCAACTGCTTCAACCGGCCCACCTCCGCGGCCAGTTGGCCGAGGAGGTGGGCCGGCGGCAGCACGGCGGCGAAGAGTCTCATGGGGTCAGTGTTGCCCCGCGTGAGCCGCCGTGCCCGGCGAACGGCTACGCCGCCGGCGCCAGCTCCTTCTCCGGCGCCTCACCGGCCACCCCGGCGGCGCCCCTGCGCGGGACGAACGCCACGTGCGGGTGCCCGCGCCGCAGGTCGATCTTGAGGCGGAGCCCGCCGGAACGGGCCAGGACCAGGCCGACCAGGGCCGCGGCCGCCGCGGAGATCGCCCCGCCGGCGAGGAACCCGATCCGCGGGCCGTAGGTGTCGGTGACCCAGCCGAGCAGCGGCGCGCCCAGCGGCGTACCGCCCATGAAGACCATCATGAACAGGCTCATCACCCGGCCGCGCATCGCCGGGTCGGTGGCCATCTGGACGCTGGAGTTGGCCGTGACGTTGATCGTCAGGCCGACCATGCCTATCGGGGCGAGCAGCGCCGCGAAGACCCAGAACCCGGGCGACAGGGCGGCGACGCACTCCAGCAGGCCGAAGACCAGCGCCGCCCCGACCAGCATCCGCAGCCGGGATCCGGACCGGCGGGCCGCGAGCAGCGCACCGATCAGCGAGCCGGCCGCCATCAGGCCGTTGAACAGCGCGTACGTGCCGGCCCCGGCGTGGAAGACCTTGTAGGTGAAGGCGGTCAGCCAGATCGGGAAGTTGAACCCGAAGGTCCCGATGAAGCCGACCAGGACGATGGGCCAGATCAGTTCGGGGTGCTGGCGGACGTAGGCCAGGCCCTCCCGCAGCTGCCCCTTGCTCCGCGGGACCCGGTCCACCTTGTGGAGTTCGGCGGTCCGCATCATCAACAGGCCGGTGAGCGGGGCGAGGAACGACAGGCCGTTGAAGAGGAACGCCCAGCCGCTGCCGAAGGCGGTGATCAGGACGCCGGCGACGGCCGGGCCGATCAGCCGGGCGGACTGGAAGTTGGCGGAGTTCAGGCTGACCGCGTTGCGCAGGTCGCGCTGGCCGACCATTTCGGAGACGAACGCCTGCCGGGCCGGGTTGTCGACGACCGTCACCAGGCCGAGGAGGAAGGCGCCCGCGTAGACGTGCCAGACCTGGACCTGGCCGCTGAGCGTGAGGCCGGCCAGCGCCAGGCCGGTCAGGCCCATCGCGGACTGGGTGCACAGCAGCAGCTTGCGCTTGGCGAAGCGGTCGGTGAGGACGCCGCCGTAGAGGCCGAAGAGCAGCATCGGCAGGAACTGCAGCGCGGTGGTGATGCCGACCGCGCCGGACGAGCCGGTGAGGCTGAGCACCAGCCAGTCCTGGGCGATGCGCTGCATCCAGGTGCCGGTGTTGGAGACCACCTGACCGGTGGCGAAGAGACGGTAGTTGCGGATGCGGAGGGAGCTGAACATGCCCGTGCGCGGTGTGGCGGCGGGGCCGGGGGTCGTGCCGGCCGTGGCAGTCCCGCCGGGGGGCGGGGCTGCGGCGTCACCGGGGGCCTCGATGGGGCCCGGGGTGGTCGCGTTCGCGTCGTCGGTAACCGTGTCGTGGTGGGAGTTCGGTGCGGGGGCGGAGTGTGCTCCGGGTCCCGTACTCAAAGTGGGTTCGCCTCCTCGGGCCAGGGTCTACAGCTGTGCGAGCTTCTCCAGTACGGGAGCGGCGTCCCGCACCTTGGCCCACTCGTCGTCGTCCAGCCCGGCGGCCAGTTCGGCGAGCCAGGCGTTGCGCTTGCGGCGGCTCTCCTCGAGCATCGCCTCGGCCTGTTCGGTCTGGGTGACCACCTTCTGGCGGCGGTCGTCGGGGTGTGCCTCCAGCCGGACCAGTCCCTTGGCCTCCAGCATCGCGACGATGCGGGTCATCGACGGGGGCTGCACGTGCTCCTTGCGGGCCAGCTCGCCGGGCGTGGCCCGGCCGCACCGGGCGAGGGTGCCGAGCACCGACATCTCGGTGGGGCTCAGCGACTCGTCGACGCGCTGGTGCTTCAGGCGGCGCGAGAGGCGCATCACGGCGGACCGCAGGGAATTCACGGCGTCAGCGTCGACACCGTTGGACAGTTCCGGCATGGTCTTTAGCATAGCTCATTAGCCTTTCTAAGGAAAGCGGGGTACCGGGGCCCGCCGCTGGACACCGTGGGATCACCCATATGAGTGAGGACGTCGCGGAAAGCGACACACCTGACCACACCGTGCGGGGACCGTGTCGGTATGGGATCGAGAGTGCTCAGCCTGCGCGTGGACGGGGAGCTGCTGGAGCGCCTTGGGCAGCATGCCGCAAAACGCGGAATGAGCGTCCAGGACTACGTGGTCCGGACGCTCATCCGCGAGGACTTCGATGAACGGTTGTCGAACTCGGTCGACGCGACCGAGCGGCTGCACGGCTGGGGGTCGGTGCCCCGCCCGTCGTGACGGGGCCGACCGGAGCGCCGCCTACTTGACCCCGAGCACCTGCTCGATCGGGTTGAGCAGGAAGTAGACGAGGAAGCAGACCCCGACCGCGTTCAGCAGCCACGGGACCTCCCTGAAGCGGCCGGTCGCCGTCCGCAGCAGGATGAAGGCGAGCACGCCGATGCCGATGCCGTTGGTGATGCTGTAGGTGAACGGCATCGAGATCACCGTCAGGAACGCCGGGATCGCGACGGTGAAGTCGCTCCAGTCGATGCCCCGGACGTTCGAGGCCATGATCAGGAAGCCGACGACCAGCAGCGCGGGCGTCGCGGCCTGCGAGGGGACGACGGTGGCCAGCGGCGTGAAGATCAACGACAGCAGGAACAGCCCGCCGGTGACCAGGTTGGCCAGGCCGGTGCGGGCGCCCTCGCCGACGCCGGCGGTGGACTCCACGAAGCAGGTGTTGGCGGAGGCCGAGCCGAAGCCGCCGGCGGCGACCGCGATGCCGTCCACCATCAGGATCCGCCCCATGTTGGGCAGGTTGCCGGTCTCGTTGTCCAGCAGCTCGGCCTCCTCGCCGACGCCGATGATGGTGCCCATCGCGTCGAAGAAGCCGGACAGCAGGACGGTGAAGACGAACAGGCAGCCGGTCAGCACGCCGACTTCCTTGAAGCCGCCGAAGAGACTGATCTTGCCGATGAGTCCGAAGTCGGGCGCGCCGACGATCCGGTCCGGGACGTTCGGGACGGCCAGCCCCCAGGACGCGTCCGGAATGGTCGCCACCGCGTTGATGATGATCGCGACGACGGCCATGGTGACCATCCCGATCAGGATCGCGCCCTTGGTCTTGCGGACGGTCAGCACGAACATCAGCGCCAGGCCGAGCACGAACACCAGCACCGGCCAGCCCTTGAGCTGACCGCCCTGGCCGAGGCTGAGCGGCACGGTGGTGTGCGCGGCGTCCGGGTTGCGGCTGACGAAGCCCGCATCCACCAGGCCGACCAGCGAGATGAACAGGCCGATGCCGATCGCGATGGCCCGCCGCAGCCCGCCCGGGATCGCGTCCATCACCCGTTGGCGCAGCCCGGAGGCGACCAGGATCATCAGCACCAGACCGGCGAGCACCACCATGCCCATCGCGTCCGGCCAGCTCATCTTGGGCGCGAGCTGGAGCGAGACCACCGCGTTGATGCCCAGGCCGGCCGCGATGGCGATCGGGACGTTGCCCATCACGCCCATCAGGACGGTGCCCAGGCCGGCCATCAGGGCGGTGGCGGTGACCAGCTGCCCGTTGTCCAGATGGTGGCCGTATTTGTCGACGCCGGCGCCGAGGATGATCGGGTTCAGCACGATGATGTAGGCCATCGCGAAGAACGTGGCGAGTCCGCCGCGCAGTTCGCGGCTGACCGTCGAGCCCCGCTCGGAGATCTTGAAGAAGCGGTCGAGTCCGTTCCTGGGCGGCTGTGGGCCAGGACTCTTCAGGGCGTCGACCGGCGTGGGGGTCGAGGGCGACATGCAGGACCTCAGTCGTACGGGCCGGAGCGGGCGCGAGGGCCCGAGGGCCGGACCACGCACGGACGGCGGGACAGCAACCAATGAACGGGAACAGTGTGGAGGGATCAGATTGGAGGAATCAACGATCCGAACCAGTCAGTTCCGGAAAGGTTCAGTATGAATAAACAATTCGTTGATCGCTATCTCCGCGCGTAGACCCGTGAACCGTTCCTCGCGCGCCCTCGTAACAGGCCCCCGCCGCCTCCTCGGGCGGCCCCGTAAGCTGGCCCCCATGTGGAAGAAGTCCGAACTGCGCGCGGCCCCGGCGCCCCTCGAAGGTCCCGTCGTCGGCACGATCACCGGCGGCACCGTCATCTGGTTCGTGCTCTTCCTCGCCCAGCTGCCCTTCTACGGCTGGTACGCCGACCACGGCCACGCCTGGTTCGTGTGGACCTGCCTGGCCGGCGGCGGGCTGGGCCTGCTGGGCGTCTGGTACGTGCGCAGGCGGGACGCCGCGATCAAGCGGGACGCCGCCGCCCGGCAGACGGCGGCCCCCGCCGCGAACGGCGCCTGACCGCGCCCCACCCCCGCCGGGCGCGCCGCTCCGCGCGCCCGCCCCGCGGGCCGTCCTCGGTCGCCGACCCCACGTCACCGGACGCCGTCCGCACACCCGGGGTTGCCGCGTAACCGGACAGAACCCCGCACAGTACTTCTGTCGACCGCCAGCGGGTGAGACGGGCATTCCCCCCGTAACGTCGAGGGCATGACGGACCCGGCGCAGACCGAAGTCGAGCAACCGGAGCCCGGCGACGACCGGCCCGCCGGCGGAAACGACCGGGAGGTGGCCCGGCGCGGCCTGAGCACCGCCCAGGTCGCCGAACGCGTGGCCCGGGGCGAGGTCAACGACGTCCCGGTGCGGTCCTCGCGCTCCACGGCCGACATCGTCCGCAGCAACGTCTTCACCCGGTTCAACGCCATCATCGGCGTGCTCTTCGTGATCATCCTGATCGTCGGTCCGATCCAGGACGGCCTGTTCGGCTTCGTCATCCTCGCCAACACCGGCATCGGCATCTTCCAGGAACTGCGCGCCAAGAAGACCCTGGACGGCCTGGCGCTGATCGGCGAGACCCGGCCGACGGTCCGCCGCGACGGGGCCGCTGTCCAGGTCCCCACCTCCGAGGTGGTCCTCGACGACGTCCTCGAACTCGGCCCCGGCGACAAGGCCATCGTCGACGGCGAGGTGCTGGAGAGCGACGGCCTGGAGATCGACGAGTCGCTGCTGACCGGCGAGGCGGACCCGGTCGTGAAGAAGCCCGGCGACCCGGTGATGTCCGGCAGCTTCGTGGTCGCCGGCAACGGCGCGTTCGCCGCGACCAAGGTGGGCCGGGCCGCGTACGCGGCGCAGCTCGCCGAGGAGGCCAGCCGGTTCACCCTGGTCCACTCCGAACTGCGCACCGGCATCAGCCAGATCCTCAAGTACGTGACCTGGATGATGGTCCCGACGGCGCTGGGGCTGATCCTGAGCCACCTGCTGACGCTGGGCCTGCCGGTCGACGCCGCGATCCGCCGGATGGTCGCCGGGATCGTGCCGATGATCCCCGAGGGGCTGGTGCTGCTGACGTCGGTCGCGTTCGCCATCGGCGTCGTCCGGCTCGGCCGGAAACAGTGCCTGGTGCAGGAGCTGCCGGCCATCGAGGGGCTGGCCCGGGTCGACGTGGTCTGCCTGGACAAGACCGGCACCCTCACCGAGGGCGGCATGGACGTCAGCGAACTGCGGCCGCTGGCCGACCAGGACCCGGCCCGCGTCCGGCAGGTGCTCGGTGCCTTCGGCGCCTCCGACCCGCGCCCCAACGCCTCCCTGGCGGCCGTCGTCGACGCCTACCCGGCCCCCGACTCCTGGCGGTGCACCGGCACCCTGCCGTTCTCCTCCGCCCGCAAGTACAGCGGCGCGGCCTTCGACGAGCCCGACGGATCGGCGTCCGCCTGGCTGCTCGGCGCACCGGACGTGCTGCTGCCCGACGACGACCCGCTGCTGCCGGAGATCGACGGGCTCAACGCCGAGGGCCTGCGGGTGCTGCTGCTGGCCCGCGCCGCCCGGCCGCTGGACCACCCCGACGTCGCGCACGAGGGGCAGCCGGCCGCGCTGGTCGTCCTGGAGCAGCGGCTGCGCCCGGACGCCCCCGACACCCTGCGCTACTTCGCCGAGCAGGGCGTCCGGGCCAAGGTGATCTCCGGTGACAACGCGGTGTCGGTGGGCGCGGTCGCCGGCAAGCTGGGGCTGGCCGGCGCGGACTCCCCCGTGGACGCCCGGCGCCTCCCGCACGACGACCCCGAGGCGCTGGCCCGGGCGCTGGAGGACGGCGCCGTCTTCGGCCGGGTCACGCCCCAGCAGAAGCGGGACATGGTCGGTGCGCTCCAGGCCCGCGGCCACCACGTGGCGATGACCGGCGACGGCGTCAACGACGTGCTGGCCCTCAAGGACGCCGACATCGGCGTCGCCATGGGCTCCGGTTCCGAGGCGACCCGGGCGGTGGCCCAGATCGTGCTGCTGAACAACAGCTTCGCGACGCTGCCGTCGGTGGTGGCCGAGGGCCGCCGGGTGATCGGCAACATCACCCGGGTCGCCACCCTCTTCCTCACCAAGACCGTCTACTCGGTGCTGCTGGCCGTCCTGGTGGCCTGCTGCCAGATCCCGTACCCGTACCTGCCCCGGCACCTGACGCTGCTGTCCACGCTGACCATCGGCGTCCCCGCGTTCTTCCTGGCGCTGGCGCCCAACAAGGAACGCGCCCGCCCCCACTTCGTGCGGCGGGTGATGCGCTACGCCGTGCCCTCCGGCGTGATCACCGGCCTCGCGGCGTTCACCACCTATCTGCTGGCCCGCGCCTACTACACCGGCCCGGACGGCTTGAGCGCGCAGACCAGCGCCGCCACCCTGACGCTCTTCCTCACCGCCCTGTACGTCCTGGCGATCATCGCCCGCCCGTACACCTGGTGGCGGATCGGGCTGGTCCTGCTGATGGGGTTGGGCTTCGTCGTCGTGCTGGTGACGCCGTGGCTCCAACGCTTCTTCGACCTGCGGCTGGTGGGCACGACGATGCCGTGGACGGCGGTGGCCATCGCGGCGGTGGCGGCGGTGCTGCTGGAGGTCGCCTGGCGGTGGGTGGGGCGCCGGTTCCCGGCGTGAGCGGCACCGGCCGGACCGGCCCGGCCGGCGGGCGGCGCGGCGGCGCGCCGTGCGGACCGTCGTGGACCCGTCCCCTCCTCACCCCGCCCCCTCCTCGGGCGGCCCCGGCCCGTTCTCCCCGCGTCGTCGAACCGTAGCGTCGGCGGTCTTGATAACCGCCCGCTCCAGCAACGATCTTGGGAGGGACGGACGGCCCGCGCCCGCCGCGGCCCCGTACCGCATCCCGACCGAGGAGAGCAGTGCCCGTGAACCGAGAAGCACCGGACATCCTGTCGCCGGAGTTCGCCGCGGATCCGTATCCCGCCTACCGCGTGCTGCGTGACGACTTCCCCCTGCTGCATCACGAGGCCACCCAGAGCTACGTCATTTCGCGGCACGAGGACGTCGAACGGGCCTTCAAGGACCCGGTGTTCACCACGGACAACTACGACTGGCAGCTGGAGCCGGTGCACGGTCGGACCATCTTGCAGATGAGCGGCCGGGAGCACGCGGTGCGGCGGGCGCTGGTCGCCCCGGCCTTCCGCGGCAACACCCTGGAGCAGTCCTTCCTGCCCGTGATCGAGCGCAACGCCCGGGAGTTGATCGACGCGTTCCGCGGGAGGGGGAGCGCGGACCTGGTGGCCGACTTCGCCACCCGTTTCCCGGTCAACGTCATCGCCGACATGCTGGGGCTGGACCGGGCCGACCACGACCGCTTCCACCGCTGGTACACCGCGATCATCGGCTTCCTCGGCAACCTCGCCCAGGACCCGGACGTCGTCGAGGCCGGGCTGCGCACCCGCGACGAGTTCGCCGCGTACCTGCTGCCGATCATCCGCGAACGCCGCACCGCCCCCGGCGACGACCTGCTCTCCACGCTCTGCGCCGCGGAGATCGACGGCACCCGGATGAGCGACGAGGACATCAAGGCGTTCTGCAGCCTGCTGCTGACCGCCGGCGGCGAGACCACCGACAAGGCCATCACCAGCCTCGTGCACAACCTGCTGAGACATCCGGAGCAGTTGGCCGCGGTGCGCGCGGACCACACGCTGATCCCGCGGGCGTTCGCGGAAACGCTGCGGCACACCCCGCCGGTCCACATGATCATGCGGCAGGCCGGCGAGGACGTCACCATCGGCGGCGGCCTGGTGCCCAAGGGCGCCACCCTCACCTGCCTGATCGGGGCGGCCGGCCGCGACGAGCGGCGCTACGCCGACCCGGACGTGTTCGACATCCACCGCACCGACCTGTCCGCCACCACGGCGTTCTCGGCCGCCGCGGACCACCTCGCGTTCGCCCTCGGGCGGCACTTCTGCGTCGGCGCGCTGCTGGCCAAGGCCGAAGTGGAGGTGGGCGTGGGCCAGTTGCTGGACTCCCTGCCGGACCTGGCGGTGGAACCGGGCACCGAGCCCCGGGAACAGGGGGTGTACACCCGCGGCCTGGACGCGCTGCCGGTGCGGTTCACCCCGGCCGGCTAGCGGCACGCGCACGTCGGGCGGTGTTTCACGTGAAACACCGCCCGACGCACGGACGTTACCGGCCAATACCCGGACCCCGAGGCGCCGCGCCGCAGGGTCGGGCGTCGTCAGCTGCGTCGGGTGCGCGCCGTCCCCATCGCGGGGATCGGGGTGTAGGCGGGCGTGAACTCCACGGGCAGGCTGACCAGTCCGCGCATCCACAGCGACGGGTGCCACACCAGGTCCTCGGACGGCACCGCCAGCATCACGTCCGGCAGCCGGTCGAGCAGCACCTCCACCGCGGCCTTGGCGATCACCTCGGCGATCTCCGGGGCGGGGTAGGGGCAGGCGTGCTCGCCGTGGCTGAAGGACATGTGGGCCTGGTTGCCGTCGGAGCCGGCGTCGCTGAAGTCCGGCCGCACCTGCGGGTCGGTGTTGGCGGCGGCCAGGCCGAGGATCACCAGGTCCCCGGTGCGGATCCGGCGCCCGCCGAGCTGGGTGTCGCGGACCGCCCAGCGCCCGATGAAGTTCTGCGTCGGGGTGTCGTGCCAGAGCACCTCGTTGAGCGCCTGGCCGACGCTGCGCCGGCCGCCGGAGAGGCTGAGCGCGAACCGGTCGTCGGTCAGCATCAGCCGCAGGGTGTTGCCGATCCAGTTGGCGGTCGGCTGCTGGGCGGCGGCCATCACCACCAGCAGGTCGATGACCACCTCCTCCGCGGCCAACCCGGCCGGGTGGGTCAGCAGTCGGGACGGCACGTCGGCGCCCGGCGCGGACCGCTTGGCCCTGACCAGGCGCTGCATCCGCTCGGCGACCCGCTGGTGCGCGGCGATCGCGCCCTCGTCCGCGTTGAGCGACGCGGCGATGTCGGCGGCGAGTTCGGGCACCTCGGTGTGCGGGAAGCCGAACAGCTCGGCGATGACCAGCAGCGGCAGCCGGGCGGCGTAACGGGCCATCAGGTCCGCCTCGCCGGAGCCGGCGAACGCGTCGATCAGCCCGTCCGCCAGCCGCTCGCAGATCTGCCGCAGCTCGAACTGGTCGATCGCGGTGAGCGCGTCGCTGATCGCCCCCGCCCGGCGACGGTGCTCGGGGCCCTCGGCGAACATCACCGACGGCTGGTGGCCGACGAACGGCAGCAGCGGCCAGTCCGCGGGGATCTGGTCCCAGGCGTGCCAGCGGCGGGAGTCCCGGGCGAACAGCTCCGGGTTGCTGGTGACCTGGTGCAGCTCGCGGTAGCCGAGCACGAACCAGCCGGGGACGTCGCCGTCCAGGAGGATCGGCGCGACCGTCCCGTGCCGGGCGCGCATCTCGCGGTAGAGCCGCGCCGGGTCGCCGCTGAGGCCGGCGCCGTAGAGCGGCACGGCGTCCGTGCCGGGGGTGCCGGCGCGCAGCGGGCAGCCGCCGGTGGTGGAGTGCTGCGGGTCGTTCACGGTGCGGTCTCCGCGGGTTCCTGAACGGGTACGGCGTCCTGGGTGGACAGGGCGTAGAGGTGGTCGACCAGCGCGATCAGCACGGCCTTGCTGGACTCCCGGTCGCGGGCGTCGCAGGCGACCAGCGGCACCTCGTCGGAGAGGTCCAGCGCGTCGCGGATCTGCCGGAGGGTGTGCCGGTCCCCGCCGAAGTCGTTGTGCGCGACGATGAACGGCATCCCGTGCGCCTCCAGCCGGTCGATGGCGTACCAGGAGTCGTCCAGCCGGCGGGTGTCGACCAGCACCACCGCGCCCAGCGTGCCGGAGAACAGCCGGTCCCACACGAACCAGAAGCGTTCCTGGCCGGGCGCGCCGAACAGGTAGAGCACCGCGCTGTCGTTGACGGTGATCCGGCCGAAGTCGAAGGCGACGGTGGTGGTCGTCTTGCCCTCGACGCCGCGGGGGTCGTCGACGCCGACCCCCGCCCGGGTCATCGTCTCCTCGGTGTTCAGCGGTCGGATCTCGCTCACCGAGCGGACCATGGTGGTCTTGCCGACGCCGAAGCCACCGACGACGACGATCTTCAGGCCGTTGTCGGCGGTGGCGCGCAGCGGCACGCGGTCGGCGTCGGTGCCGGTCGCACCGTCCGGGTGCGCGGGCTCAGAGGCGGTGGAGTGCATCGAGCACCTCCTTCAGCAGGTCGGCATCGGGTAGTTGGGCGCTCGCGGGGACCCGCGGGTGCCGGGCGGTGACCTGGCCGCGGTCCAGCAGGTCGGACAGCAGGATCCGGACCACGCTGACCGGCATCCGCAGCTCCGCCGAGATCTCGACCACGGCCGTCGGGCGACGGCACGTGGTCAGGATCCGGGCGTGCTCGGACTGCATGCCCGCGTCCGGGTCGGACTCGCTGACGATGAGGGTGACCAGGTCGAGCGCGTGGTCGTCGGCGGACCGGCTGCGGCCGCCGGTGACGGTGTAGAGCCGGTCCGGATCGTCGTCAGGACCGAGCCGCTTCATGCCGCCGGCCCGCCCTCGCCGCGCGGGGCGGCCTGGAGGTACTCGCCGATCTGCTCCACCAGTTCGTTCATGTTGAAGCCGATCAGGCCGACGTCGGCGTCCTCGACGGCGATCAGGGCCAGGTGGGCGCCGTTGCCGGCCTCGACGATGAACAGCAGCCCGCCGTGGAACTCCGTCATCGCCTGCCGCACGCCGCCGGTGCCGTCCCCGAACTCCACGGACGCGCCGTGCGACAGGCTCTGGATCCCGGAGGCGATCGCGGCGAGCTGGTCGGCCTGGTCGACGGTCAGGTCCTTGGAGTGGCAGAGCTTGAGCCCGTCCCGCGACAGGACCAGGGCGTGCCGGGCCCCCGGAGTCTTCTGGAGCAGGTTCTCCAGCATCCAGTCGAGGCTGTGGTCAGTGGTGTTCATCGGGTCTCGTCCTCCGGGCGTGCTGGCGAGGGGGCTGGGGCTGACGCGGGCGTGCCGCTCGTTCGGGGGCCGTCGGCGTCGTCCTGGGCGGGCTTGCCCTGGACGGCCTGACGGAAGGCGCGGAACCGGGCCGCCGACTCCTCGCGGGACCGTGCGGGCCGCGCGGCGTCGTCGCGCACCGGTTCCGTCCCCATGGGGGCGGCGGCCAGGGTCTGGCCACGACGGCGCTTGGGCAGCCCGCTCTCGCCGAACGCGGGCGCCGGGGCGGCGTCCGCTCCGGTCCCGCCGCTGCGGGCGGTGCGCCGCGGCAGCGGCGCCGGGGCGTCGGCCGGCGACTCGGGCCCCTGTGCCGCCCGGGGCGCGCGCCGCGGCTGCGGGCGGGCCGCCGGCAGCTCCTCGGGCGCGGCTTCGGGGGTGCGTCGGGGGGCCGGTACGACGGGCCGCGGTGCGCCCGCGATCGGGGCGGCGACCGGCTGTTCGGCCGCCACCCGGCTCTCGGTGACCAGCTGCTGCGGGATGAGGACGACCACGCCCGTGCCACCGCGAGCCGACGGCCGGAAGGAGACGTTCAGTCCGTGCTTGCGTGCCAGGCAGCCGACCACGGCGAGCCCCAGTCGCGTCCCGGACAGCGACATCAGGTCCAGGGTGTCCGCGGACACCGTCTCCTGGGCGCGCTGCAACGCGGCGTCGCCCATCACCAGCCCGCTGTCCTCGACGCTGACCACCACTCCGGCCTGCGCCTCCTCGACGTAGACGTGGACCGGCGAGGACGGCGGGGAGAACGAGGCGGCGTTGTCCATGATCTCGGCGAGCGCGTGCATGATGCCCTCGGCCGCGTGGCCGGCGATCGCGACGTCGCTGCTGCTGTGCAGCTGGATCCGGCGGTAGGCGCTGATCCGCCCCATGGCGCCGCGCAGGATGCTCTCCATGGCGATCGGCTTGTTCCAGCGGCGTCCGGAGCGGGCGCCGGTCAGCACCGCGATGCTGTCCGCCAGCCGCCCGGCCTGCGCCGTCGTGTGGTCCAGCTTCAGCAGGTCGCCCAGCACTTCCTCACCATGCCGGTTCTCCATCTCGCGCAGGTCGGCGAGCATCCCGGTGGCGAGCGCCTGCACCCGGCCGGCGGCGTTGGCGCACGCGGACATCGCCGCGGCCCGCATCCGTTCGCCGCGCCCGACCTCCTCGGCCAGCGTGCGCACGATCCGCTGGTGCGCGGCGATCGCCGGCAGATCGGTGCGGCCCAGCGCGGTGTCCACCGAGGCCCCGTCGCGCAGCTGCGCGACCAGTGCCGGCATCGTCACGTTCGCCAGCCGCTCGGCCTCGGCCTTGATCTCGCCGATCCGTTCCCGGTGGTGCCGGGCCAGCCGTTCCTGGTAGACCGCGGTGGCCACCGCGGCGCTGAGCAGCACCGCGCAGATCCCCCCGGACCAGGCGAGCGGCGTGCGCACGGAGTCCGGGACGAGCAGGACGGCCCCGAGGCACAGCACGCCGGTCACCACGAGGACGACCGCCAGCGTGCGCAGTGCGGCGCCCAACGGCGTGGGCGCTGCCCCGGGGCGGGAGGGTATCCGTGCTGGCATCAAACAGGTCCTCGTGAGCGGCGGGACGGCGGGCGGGACGGAAGGGCGATCGGCAGGAGCGGCGCCCGGGCATCGGGATACCGATCCGCGGCGGGCACCGACCCACGACGGGTCTCGGTGTGCGACGAGAGAATGATCGAAGATCGCCCTGGCACTCTAACCTGTCGGCGGCGTCCGGCAACTTCCCCATGGGGCTCCGTTTTTGACGGACCGGGCATCCAACGGACCTCGCCGTTCCGGAAATCGCGCGGGCCCCGGGACGGAACGCCGCAAGGACCGGAAATCGGGCCGCGACCCGCCGGAAGAACGACGGCGGCCGCCGGACCCGTACGTCCGCCGACCGCCGTCGAATTCGCTTCCGGATCACGCCCCGCGGCGCACCGCGCTCAGTCGAACCACCGGGCCCGCGCCAACTCCTCGCCCCGCTCCGGGTCCTCCAGCAGCGCCGCGACCTCGAACCGGCGCGGCCACTGCCCGCTGGCCCAGGCCAGACCGGCCGCCACGCCCTCCAGGGTCGCGGCGTGCAGGGTGCCGTCCGGGGCCCACCGCCAGTCCAGCTCCACGTCCCCGTCGGCGCCCTCGACCAGCAGCTCCTCGTGTTCGACGTACGCCTCGGGGGCGGCCGGGCCGAGCAGGGCACGGACCGCCTCCGGCACGTCGTGCGTCGCCCCGTCGGAACGGACCTCCGCGGCGACCGCCTCGCTCAGCCGCCGCACCTGGAGCAGTTCGGCCAACTCCGTGGCGCGGGCCGGCCGCACCGGCAGCAGCGCGCGGTCGCCGGCCAGCGGCATCAGGTCCGGCGCGTCGGCGACCAGCGCGTCGGCGGCGTCCACCACCTGCACCGCCCCGTCGACGACCGCCCGCAGGTCCTCGGGCAGCGTCACCTGGTCCGGGTCGAGGTCGGCCAACAGGCCGTACAGGGCGTGCAGTTGCCCGGCGCCGGCCCGCAGGTCCGGGTCGGCGAGCCGGCCCAGCAGTTCGGCCGCACCGCCCGGTTCGTCGAGCAGCGCACCGACCGAGGTGCGGACCCCGAGGGCGCGCAGCACCTGGGCGTCGACCTGCCCCGCGTCGGCCGCCTCGTACAGCCCGGCCAGCAGCGGATCGCCGCCCGTGGCACGCAGCCCGGCGGGCCGCCGGCCGTCCAGCACCGGGTGGCCGCGCAGCCACCAGGCGGTGTACGGCCGCACCGACTCCGTCGTGCCGTCCGGCAGCAGCACCCGCACCGGCGCGGTCAGGGCGTCCCGCAGCGGCGGCCGGGAGAGCATCTCCAGGACCCGCGGCCAGGCGTCGTCGGCGACCAGGTCGAGGTCGCGGACCGCGACCAGTTCGGTGACGACCGGAGGGACCGGCGTCTCCGGCAGCGCGTCCAGGACGTCCTCGCACCACACGTCGACGGCGTCCAGCAGTCCGGCGTCGTCCGGCTCGGGGAACTCACCATCCCGCGGCTCCAGTTCGTCCGGGTCGAGCACCACGTCGGTGGCCCGGACCAGAGCGAAGGTGGCCAGCACGCCCACCGCGGTGAGCGGCTGCGCACCCCACCTCTCGGCCAGTTCCGCTTCGCAGGCGGCGAGTTCGCCCTCCCTGATGACCTGCTCGAAGTCGCTTCCGGGGAAGACCAGTTCGCCCGCCGGCGCCAGTTCGCCGTCCTCGTCGGGCAGGGCCAGCGCGGCCAGCCAGGGCTCGTCCCCGGGCGCCAGGTCGGCGTCCCGGACCAGCCCGAGGACCGCCTCGGCCAGCTCCTCAGCACCCAGCGGCACCCCGGCGCCCGGCGCCAGCTCGTCCTCGAAGACGTCGTAGGCGTCCTCGTCGGCGTCCAACGAGTGCGCGACCGCCGCCCGCACCTGAGGGGTCGTCAGCACGGCGCGGGGTGCGGCGGGGGTGGCCCCGAGCTTCTCCAGGAGCGGATGGACCGCGTCCGGGTGGGCGACCTTGAGCCCCAGCCGGGTGAGGGTGCGGTGCCGGTCGGCGGCCTCGCCCTCGGCGTCCGGGTCGCCGCCGGGCAGCGGCAGCAGCACCTGGCGCGGCCCGATGGCGGTCCGCCCGGCGCCCGCCAGCGGCACCGGCAGCCCGCTGAGCCGGTCCGGGTCGGTGCCGGCCAGCGCGTCGTAGAGCCGCCACCACCACTGCGGCGACCGGTCCACGCCGGCCAGCCGGTCGATCATCTCGGTGAGCGGCACCCGGGCCACGCCCAGCGCCCGCAGCTCCGGGCGCCGTTCGAGGCCGGCCGGCAGCAGGCTGGGGAAGAGTTCCGCCAGCACCCCGACAGTCGCCGCACCGGCGCCCTCCACCAACTCCGCGTCCACCGGCCGCAACACGTACCGCTCGGCGTCCTCAGCGCCCTCAACGGGCTCAACGGCCTCAACGTCCGCGTCCCCCGCGGCGGCCCGCTCCGCCCCGGCCGCCGCCGCGCTCGGCAGGAACCGCACCCGCGGCAGCGACTGGACGACCTGCCGGCGGAGTTCACCGTCCAACCAGCCCTTGCCCAACGGTCCCGGTACGAGGTCCAGGGTGCCGGTCGACACCGGCTGCCAGTCGCCGAGCAGCCCCGCGTACGCGGCGGCAGCCCGGCCCACCAGGAAGTCGGCGAGCGGGCCCGGGGCGACGTGCCGCCGGGTCGGCTCCAACGGGAACGAGGCGATGAGCAGCGCGGGCAGGCCCAGGGGCTCGTCGGTCGGGGTCGGCGCGTGCAACACCGGCGCGGTGCCCGGCCCCACCGGCGCACCCGTCTCGTCCACCGGCACCGCCCAGGTCACCGACCAGGACGGCCGCAGCCGTTCCTCCACCGGACGGTCCGCCAGCAGCGCCGCGTCCAACGAACCGCCGTCGGTGGTCACCCGCCACCGGGTCGCCCCCCGCTCGCTGTCCTCGATGCGGACGTACCGCTCGTCCTGACGGCGGGTCAACGTCCGGACGCCCTCCGGCGTCTCCACCACGACCTCGGCCAGCCCGGGCAGCGTCAGCAGCAGCGCCGCGTCGATCCCGGCCACCAGCCGCTCGGCGAGGTCCTGCGCGGCCCCGTCGCGCAGCGGCAGCACCACCGAGGTGTCGTACCCCTCGGGCGCGGTGCCCTCCGCGGGCAACGGCAGCCGCAGCAGCGGTACGTGGCCCTCGCGGCGACGGAGTTCACCGCCCAGGCCGGGACTGTGCGCGGCCACCGCCTCGGCCAGCTCCCGGGCCTCGGCGAGCGACCAGCGGACGCCGCCGGTGCGGCCCACCAGCGCCGGTTCGTCGCTGACCGCCAGCACCGCGGCGAACCCGACGCCGAACCGGCCGACCGCGCCGACCGCCGCGCTGCTCTCCCGCTTCGCGGAGGCGCGCAACGTGGAGAGCGATTCGACGCCGGTGGCGTCCAGCGGGGCACCGGTGTTGGAGGCGACCAGCACCGCGGGCGCGCCGCCGTCGGCGGGGTGCAGGGTCAGCCGCAGCCGGCCGGGGACACCGGCCCGGGCCGCCGCGTCCGCCGCGTTCTGCGCCAGTTCCACGGCGAGCCGGTCGCGGTAGCCGCCGAGCGCGAGGTCCTCCTCGGCGTTGGCGTCCTCCCGGAACCGGGCCGGCGAGGCGGCCCAGGCATCCAGCACGCCGCGCCGCAACCGGGCCGTACCGAACGGGTCGGCGCCGTCGTCCGCGCCCCGCACCCACGGCATACCTGCCACGTTTCTCGTCTCCCTCGTCAGACCGTTCTGTCCCGACGGTACCCCCACGTTGTCGGCTTTCCCGCCGTACGGCGTCCGCGCTGGGGCGGGGGCCGCCGTGCGTTGGCGGCTGTTCCGCCGCGGGGGTGTCCGCCTTCGGCGAAGGGGGTGTTGGGGCGGGGGGCGCCCGGTGAGTGGTGGGTGACGGCTGTGGGGCCGGTGGGGTGGGGGTCGCGGACTGCTGCGCTTTACGTCCGCGACCCCCACCCCACCGGCCCCACACCCTCCCGCCGTCGACAACGACCCCGCCCCTTGAAGGGAAAGGGGAGGTCAGAGTCGCTCACGCCCGACCCGCACATCGACTCCAAGGCCCACCACGACGACGCCCTCCACCCCTCTCCCCCCACCGGGCGGGGGCCGCCACACATACGGGAGGGGGTGGGCCGGGGGTGCCTGTGGTGTGGACGTAAAGCGCAGCAGTCCACACCACAGGCACCCCCGGCCCACCCCCGCCCCC
>NZ_BAAARK010000049.1:0-43788 GCF_039532155.1 Streptomyces lunalinharesii | reverse complement strand
CACCCTGAGGCCGCATCGGCACCTCCGGCACCACCCGCTGGAACAACTCCCACAACTCATCCGGCACCAGCCGCTCCACGATCGAAACCACGACCAGCACCCTACCGAACCAAATGAGACGACGTCTAAGGCCCGTCCGATGAATCATGTCCGAGGTGTGGCGCGCCCTCGCGTACTTGGACAACCGTCACCGCGCGCTCACACGCGATCTGTCCCAGAAGCGACCCCACGGGGCCCTCGGGAATGGATCACGGCATTCCGTGGCTGTCCTGCATGGATCACCATCGAGCTGGCGGCTGCCGCCACTCGGCTACACACAAACAGTTTTGAAGGAGTGTCAGCACCATGTCCGTGACACCGCCCGCCGCTGAGCGTGTACGCGTTTCCGCGGAGCCCGACTGGTACGAGTCAGCCGGCATATCGCTCGGCATCCGCGTCGGGAATCTGGTCTTCACCTCGGGCCAGGCCCCGATCGACGCCCAGGGGGCCACGGTCGGCGCCGGGGACTTCGAGGCGCAGGCCCGCCAGGCACTCGCGAACCTATCGACGGTATTGACGAACGCGGGCTCCAGCCTCGCCGACGTGGTCAAGGCGACCGTGTTCGTCACCGACATTGCACGGCAGGACATCTTCGCCAAGCTGCGCGCGGAACACTTCCCCAACGAGCCCCACCTTGCCGAGTCGTTCGTAGAGGTCTCCTCACTCGCCGACCCCGAGTGGATGATCGAGATTGAAGCCATCGGGCTCGTCCGGTGAACTGAGGGACCAAGGACCGTGCGGCGGACCATCAACGAACCCACATCCGGATCGCGGCGAGGGTGATCGTTCCGTGAAAGACGTACGCTCTCTTGTCGTACCGGGTCGCCACGGCCCGGAAGCCCTTGAGGGCGTTGAGGGTCCGCTCGACTTCGTTCCGGCGGGCATACAGTGCCCGGTCGAAACCAGCGGGGCGACCGCCCCGACTGCCGCGCCGTCGGCGGTTGGCTCGCTGGTCCCGGCGCTCGGGAATCGTGTGCCGGATTTGCCGTCGCCGCAGGTAACGGCGGTTTCGACGCGAGCTGTACGCCTTGTCGCCGCACATGTGATCCGGACGCGTCCGTGGGTGACCGCCGGCTGGACGCGGGACACGGATGCGGTCCAGCACCGGGATCAACTGCGGCGCGTCACCCCACTGTTCGGGCGTGACCAGGATGGCCAGCGGACGGCATCCGCCATCGCTCGCCAGGTGAATCTTCGTCGTGAGACCGCCGCGAGAACGGCCGATCCCCTCGTCCGGACGATGCTCTGCAGGACGAGCGCGTCGACCCGGTTTCCGGTCAGAGCGGCGGCCTCGGCCACCAGTTCGGCGATCTCGGCCTCGATCCGCTCCTCCTTTTCGACCGGGCGGCCGTAGCTCATCGCCTTGTGCCTGGAGGTATTGACCTCCAGTTTCGTGCCGTCCAGGGCGACACGGCCCATCTTGACCATGTCGAGCTTCTGCGCGAGGTGCAGCGACTGGGTACAGAGGTCGGCGAGTGCGTCCAGGTGACGGCGGCGGAACCAGGCGATCGAGCGGAAGTAGGGGGCCTGGTCGGCGGCAAGGAACTGTAACGCAACGTCGTCGGTGCACTTGCGCTCGATGCCCGCGAGGAGCGGACGCCGGTGGAAGCTCGCGGTGCGCCGCCGGGCCTTCGTGTGTGGCAGTGGTCAGCTTTGCCGGCGGAGATCCAGCATGTAGAAGACCTTGTCGTAGCGGTGTTTGCCGACGGCGACGAAGTCGGGGAGGAGACCGTATTCAGTGAAGCCCAGCGACCGGTAGAGGTGCAGGGCATTGGTGTTGTCGCCACGGGCGTCCAGGGTGAGGACCTCGATACCCGCCTCTCGGGCGTCAGCGATCAAGGCGGTGGTCAGTGCCCGGCCGACGCCACGACCATGGGCAGCAGCAGCTACCGCGATCTTCTCCAGATCGGCGTGTGGCCGATGGGTCGGTCGGGCGTAGCGCAGCCAGTACCCCAACCCGACCAGCCGACGGTCGAGGTAAGCGGCACGCAGGGCCGCGTCCCCCGCCTGCGCTGCAGCGACGACGTGGCCGAGAAGTTCCGCCACCTCATCCCGCGAGGGCGGTCCGACCCAGCCCAGCGCGGCTCCTCCACCGACCAGGTCCGCCAGGATCTGGTGGGCCGACTCCGCAAACCGGGCCTCCAGCTCCGGATCGGAAGTCAGCTCCTGGGCGTCAAGGATGGCGGGCTCAGTGTTCATACCGCTGGTCATGGCCGGATTCATGACCGGCAGCCTAGCCAGCCCAAGACCCAGCCGAGGCCCCGCGCTCCAGCTTCGGGCTGCAGCCAAGCCGTTACTGACCCACGCTCCTAGCCGGCCCAGCACAGCCCACGCGGCCGGCGGCGACGGCCGATGGGAGCGAGGGCGTACAACTCGGGTTGCGCGGCGGTGAACTTGCCGGCGTGGCAGTGCAGGTCGGCGAACGGACGGTTCGTTGCCCTGTGCCAAGGGCCGAGCCCGCCCAGTCGTCGGCCGGCCTCCGCTCGGCATGATGCTGTCAGGTCACCCGGTCGTGAGTCGGGGTGTGCGCGGTGGCTCCGTCCGGCGGGTGCCGGTCGCCTCGAAAGCCGCCGCGAGGGTGAGCAGGGCGTTGTCCTCGTAGGCGCGGCCCGCGAAGGTCATGCCGACGGGCATGCCGGTGTCCGTCATGGTGCCCATGGGCACGGTCACCGTGGGGATGCCCAGGTGGCGGGGGACGAGGTTGCCGTTGGCGACCCAGACGCCGTTGCGCCAGCCGAGGTCGGCGGACGCCTCGGAGACGTCCATGTCCGCGGGCCCCACGTCGGCGACGGCGGGGAACACCACCGCATCCAGGCGCAGTTCGTCCAGCCACAGTTCCAGGTCGATCCGGCGGGTCTCCTCCAGTCCGCGCAGTCCCGCTTCGAGGTGCGGCATGTCGGTGAAGGAGGCGTAGGGCCGCTCGCGCACGAAGCGCGGGTAGTCGGGGACGGTGTCGTCGAAACCGGCGTAGCGGTCGGGGAGTTCGCCCGTGTGCTTGGGCCAGATGCGGTCGCCGTCGACCTCGGTCAGGGTGCTGAGCTCCGGGTCGCCGTTGGCGCGCAGGAAGTCGTCCCATGCCCAGGCGGACAGGTCCTCGATCTCGACCTTGAGGAAGTCACGGCTGACCAGCCCGCGGGTGAGCAGCGAGGGCGTGCCGGGGCGGTCGGACTCGTAGTTCGTGACGACGGGGAAGTCGACCTCGACCACCTCGGCTCCGGCCGCCTCCAGGTCGCGGCGGGCGGCTTCCCACAGGGCGATCACCGAGCGGCGGGTGTCGATCCGCTGCCCGGTCTGGCCGCCGATGCCGCCCTCGGGGTTCGTTCCGGCCTCGGGGTCGGCGTTGACGTACATCTTCGGGACGCCGACCCGCTTGCCGGCCAGGGCGCCGCGCGCCGCCGTGGCGTCGGCGGGCGCGAGCGCCGGGTACGAGGGCGGGCGCACCTGCGAGGCCGCCGGCAGCGTCACCCACGGCTGGGCGCGCCAGAGGTCGCCCCGGGTCTGCGGGTCGTCGGCGACGACGACGTCGAGCAGTTCGAGCAGGTCGGCCATGGTGCGGGTGTGCGGGACGACGACGTCCATGGTCGGCACCAGCGGCCAGTTGCCGCGGACCGAGATCACGCCGCGGCTCGGCGTGTAGGCGCACAGCGCGTTGTTCGAGGCGGGCGCCCGGCCCGAGGACCAGGTCTCCTCACCGAGCCCGAAGGCGCCGAAGGAGGCCGCCGTCGCGGTGCCCGAACCGTTGGAGGAGCCGGAGCCGTAGGCGCTGGTCAGCCAGTCGGCGCTGTACGGGCTCTCCGCGCGGCCGTACACACCGCGTTGCATGCCTCCGTTCGCCATCGGCGGCATGTTGGTCAGGCCGATGAGGACGGCCCCGCCGGCGCGCAGCCGCTCGACGGCGAAGGCGTCGCGTTGCGCGATGAGCTGCTCGAAGGCCGGTGAACCGGCCGCCGCCGTCAGCCCCTTGGCGAGGTAGCTGTCCTTCGCGGTGTACGGGATGCCGTCCAGCGGGCCGAGGGTCTCGCCGCGCGCGCGGCGCGCGTCGGCGGCCTCGGCCTCGGCGCGGGCGTTCGGGTTCAGCACGACCATCGCGTTGAGCGCGGTGGCCGTCCCGGGCCGGTCGTAGGCGTCGATCCGCGCGAGGTAGGCGTCGAGCAGCTCGACCGCGGTGGTCTCGCCCTTCTCCAGCGCCGCGCGCAGGTCGGCGATGCCGGTCTCCACAACGTCGAATCCGCACGTCATGCGGGTGCCTCCTGAGGGGTGGGTCGGGCCGGGCGGAACCGCCGAACGTCGGGCCGATCGGTGCGGCCGGGGAGCTTCCGGCCGCACCGATCGGTGCAAAGATCGACAGCTGGTGCTGGAACGTTCCAGCACGTCCACCCTAAGCAATGCTGGAACGTTCCAGCAAGGGTGCGGACGACGGGCGTGGGAGGTCGGTGCAGGGCTGCGTCTAGACTCCGGGCTGTGACCAGCCGCTCCGTGACCCTGATAGACGTGGCCCGGGCGGCCGGAGTGTCCAAGAGCACTGCCTCCAACGCGCTCGGCGGTTCCGGCCGGGTGTCCGAGAGCACGCGCGAGCGCATCCAGGACGTGGCCCGGGAACTCGGTTACCGGCCGAACACCGCGGCGCGCAGCCTGCGCCGGTCCAGTACCGGAGCGATCGGCCTGTACCTGCCGCGCACGGGGACCCGCCTGGACTACTACATGAACTTGGCGTTCGGTGCGGTGGAGCGTGCCCGGGAGGACGGGTTGGACCTGGTCCTGCTTGCCCCCGGCACGGCGTCCGGCGGGGCGCTCGCCTCCCGGGTGGACGGCCTGCTGGTGATCGACCCCGAGCTCGACGACCCGTCCGTCCCGGACCTGCTGGGCGCGGGCGTGCCGGTGGTCACCGGCGAGCGCTATCTCGGCGCGGGTGTCACGCCCAGTGGCGCCGTGGTGTGCGACAACGCAGCTTCGCTGGCCGCCCTGCTGGACCACCTCGCCGAGCGCGGCGCCCGCCGCCCCGCCCTGCTCGTTCCCGGCCCGGGCTCCGACTGGGCTGCGGCACTGCGCGCAGCCGCGGACACCTGGAGCCGGCGCGAGGGCATCGAGATGGTCGTGCGGACGGTCCCGTTCGCGGCCACACCGGCCGAGGCCGAGGCCGCCACCGCAGACCTCATCGCCGGGAACCCGAATCTGGACGCGGTGGTGTGCGCCCCTGACGGCGCGGTGCCCGGGGTGCTCGCGGCCGCGGTGCAAGCGGGCCTGCGGACGGGGACCGGCCTGCTGGTGGCCGCGTGTGTGGACGGCGCCGCGGCGCGCGGTTCGAGCCCGCGGGTGACGGCGGTCGACCTGCGGGCTGCCGAGTACGGGCGGGCGTGCGCCGCCCTGTTGAGCGAGCTGCTGGCCGGGACGGCCGAGCCCGGCGTCGTACGTCGCCACGACTGGGCGCTGAACGTCCGGGACTCCACCGCCGGTCGGTCCTGAACCCAGCGTGGCGGGCCACCGCGACCTCGACGCCGTCGCGAGCACGACACCAGCTTCCGCCGGCCGGGGAAGGGGAGCCGATGCTCCCCGTCGTCCTCGGACCGGGGCACAGGCTCTATGGGCTGGCGCGCCGCACGGGGCGGTGAGCGGCTGCGTCAGCGGGCGGCGATCACGGCCGGCTGCGTCAGCGGGCGGCGATCACGGCCGGCTGCGTCAGCGGGCGGCGATCACGGCCGGCAGCGTCAGCGGGCGGCGATCACGGCCGGCAGCGCCGAGAGGACGTCGGAGATGCCGGCTGTGCTCAGCCCGCCGCCCTGGGCGACTTCCGGGGAGCCGCCGCCGCGGCCGCCGAGGAGCTGCTTGACCGGCTGCGAAGCGTTCAGGCTCGCCTCCCGGGCGGGAAGACGGCCGTGCGGGCCGGGTGCCGGGGACCCAGGAAGGCCGCGTGGCCGGCTCCTGCGGGGGCGGGGTGCGTGGCCTGCGTCCAGCCGGCGCGCTCGTAGAAGGCCAGGGCGCCGGTGGCGCGGACCGAGGTCAGCAGCCAGCACCGGCCGTCGCTCCGGTCCGCGGTCACCGCGTGCAGCAGCCGGCCGCCCAGACCGGCATCGCGGGCATGGGCGGCGACGGCCAGTTCGTCCACCTCGCGGGCGCCGCACAGCCACTCGGCGGTACGTTGCTCGCCCAGTGCCGCGGATATCCGCGGGTGGCAACGATCGGTGGGGAACGGGCGGGGGGTCGTCCAGGCGGTCGCCCAGCCGACGACCGCGTTGCCGTCCACCGCGAGCGCCGCGGTGAATCCGGGCCGGTCGACGTCCGCGGCGAGCCGCCGCAGGTAGGCATCGGCGTGCGCCGGCCCCTCCGCCCACGGCGCGCCTGAGAACGCGTCCAGGTACACGGCGCGCACGTCCTGCGCGCACGCCAGCAGGCGGCGTGCGGAGACCGGTTCGACGACGGTGACCATCAGACGGCTCGTGCCGTGGGCGCGGGCAGCGGGGTCAGGGACGCGTACTCCAGCGGTGCGGACGGGTCGATGGACACGTTCAGCGGCGCGGGTTCGGCTCCGGAGCGCACCAGCAGGTCGCCGACGGCCGCGATCATGGCGCCGTTGTCGGTGCACAACGTCATCGGTGGCACGCGGAGTTCGACGCCGGCGGCAGCGCACCGCTCCTCCGCCAGGGCGCGCACGCGGGAGTTCGCGGCCACGCCGCCGACGACGATCAGCGTCCGCACGTCGTGGGCGCGGCAGGCGGCGAGCGCCTTGCGGGTCAGCACGTCCGCGACGGCTTCCTGGAGGGCGGCGGCGCCGTCCGCCACGGACGGCTCCTCGCCGCGCAGGCGGTGCTGCTCGACCCAGCGGGCCGCGGCCGTCTTCAGGCCGGAGAAGGAGAAGGCGAAGGGGTCGTTGCCGGGGCGCGTCAACGGCCTGGGGAAGGCCACCGCCTTCGCGTCGCCGTCCCGCGCCGCCCGGTCGATGGCGGGCCCGCCGGGATAGGGCAGGCCGAGGATCCGGGCGACCTTGTCGAAGCACTCGCCGGCCGCGTCGTCGAGGGTGTCGCCCAAGTGGAGGATCGGCTCGCGGACCAGATCCCGGACCAGGAGCAGGGAGGTGTGGCCGCCGGAGACGATCAGCACCACGCACGGCTCGGGCAGCGGGCCGTGCTCAAGGGTGTCCGCGGCGACGTGCCCGGCCAGGTGATGCACCCCGTAGAGCGGGACGCCGGCCGCGTAGGCCAGGGACTTCGCGCCGGCGAGGCCCACCTGGAGGGCACCGGACAGACCGGGCCCGGTGGTGACGGCGACCGCGTCGATCTGACCGACCCGCAGCCCGGCCTGGTCGAGGGCCTGCCGGACGACCGGGTTGAAGGAGTGCAGGTGCGCGCGGGCGGCGATCTCGGGCACCACGCCACCGAACCGTGCGTGCTCGTCCATGCTCGACGCCACCACGTGCGCGAGCAGCTTCCCGTCCCGCACGATCCCCGCGCCGGTCTCGTCACACGATGACTCGATGCCGAGTACTACCGGTGTCCTCACGGCCCCTCCTTTTGCGACAGATTCTCAACTGCAATATATGTGCAATAAGCCGGGCGAGGTGGCGGGGCGTACCGGGATTCCCAGCCGTGTGACCGGTCTGACCAGGGGTGCCCGGATCGGACGGGAGGGAGCCGGCTCGCCATGACCGCGGCCCGCGGCAGCGCCGCCACGGCTTTCGTGGACGTCGCCATGGCTCGATGGGCCACGAAGGCGTCGCCGACAGGTGGCCTTCCGCGTACGGTTCGGGCGTGATGATCGTGGAGCGCCTGGTCCCGGACGGGCTCTGGGAACTGTTTCAGCGCGTCGCATCGGTGGCGCCGCTGGCCGCCCAAGTCGGTGGACGGCGCCGCTACGGCGACCGGGAGGTGCTGGCCGCGATCTTCTTCGTGGCCACCTCCGGCTGCACCTGGCGGCAGACCCCGGAGGACTTCGGGCCGTCCCGGGCGACGGTGCACCGGCGCTTCACCGAATGGAGCCAGGCACGGGTGTGGGACGAACTCCAGCTCCTCGTCCTTGCCGAACTCGACGCGGACGGTGATCTGGACTGGGCACGGTCCGCCATCGACTCGGTGAACGCGCGCGCCACGAGGAAGCGGCCGCGACAAACCCGAAGCGTGACGATCGGGGCAGCTGTGAGGCGACGTTCCGCCTGATCGACGGCAGGGCCGCCGGTCGCCGTCTGACGGCGTGCGTCCGTCGCACCTGTCGGAATGGAGCGAAAGCCCGTCCGCTAACTCGCCAAGACTGCCCCGGGCTTCTTCTTGATCGGATCCTGGAGGAAGATCCGCGGGTCCGGGGCCGGGGCCGGTGTCAGGATCGGGGCGCTGTGGTGCGGGCTGCCAGGCACTCCAGGTGCGTGACGGCGGTTTCGATGTCGGGCAGGTCCAGCATCGCGCGCTGTGCGGTGCGCACGTTCTGGCGGATCTTCTTGTCGTGCAGGACCTGTTCGACGACCGTGGCGACGCCTGACGGGCTCACGTCGGTGATCCATTCTCCCAGGCCCATCTCGGCCAGTCGGTTGGCGTTGTGGTGCTGGTCGCCGAACTGCGGCAGTGCCGCCATCGGGGTGCCGGCCCGGATGGCTTCGCGGATGCTGTTGTAGCCGCAGTGGGTGAGGAAGAGTTGGGTGTGCTGTAGGAGGAGCGGCTGGGGAACGAAGTCCATGAGGCGGATGTTCGGGCCGAGTTCGGCGGTGTCGATGTGGACGCCGCCGGTGGAGACCACCACGTGGCAGTCCACCGAGGACAGCGCCTTGACGATCGCGTGGAAGGTCTCGGCCGGTTCGAGCATGTCGTCGGGCAGGTCCAGGCCGCGGGCCTGCATCTCCAGCAGCACCGGCAGCGAACTGCCCACCGACGCCGGGACGATGGGCTTGTCGCCGCTGAGGGCGGCGAGTTCGGCGGGCAGGACGTGCTGGCCGGGGCCCGGCGTCGGCTGCCGGTAGGTGAAGGCCGGGGGCACCGGGTACTCGGCGAACGAGTACGCGTGCGGAACGCAGTCGAGCCTGCCGTGCGCGTAGAGGGACCAGACGTCGGCGCGTTCGCGGAGGCCGACCTCCTTGCGTCGCTGGTTGAGTAGCTCGTTGGCACTCTCGGGATCGATGATGTTGCCGGTGCCGGACGGTGCGGAGATGTGCGGGATGCCCAGCTTCTCGGCCACCAGGACGCCGCAGAGTTCACCACCGTCGCGCAGCACGAGGTCGGGCCGGAAGTCCTGCGCCAGCGGCAGCACGGCCTGGTAGGTGCCGCACAGGTGCGGGCCCGCGACGAAGTCCATCATCTTGACCCGCGGGGCGGTGAAGTCCTCGGGACTGAGCGTTCCGTCGCCTGCGGTGGCGGGGAGCTTGGCCGCTTCTGCCACCATGGCATCCACCAGGTTCGGCATTGCCGGCTCCACCCGCGCGCCGGAGCCGTCGAACACCGTCGTCAGATGGGTGGGCAGTACCACCAGCACTTCGTGACCGGCCTGGACCAGTGCGCGAACCACCGGCAGTACCGCGCGCATGACCTTGGGAGCCCGTAACCGTCGAGAGAACTCTCATCAGCCAACCTTTCACGCCTCGTCAATCCCATGGGCCGAAGAAGACCACGTCGGAAGAGCACGTCGCGCGGCCTTGCGGGCGAATCCCGTGACCGGCGGCCCGCCACGCGGCAGTTGCTCCGCCCACGACGATGCTCAGCCGGCTGCGACGTGGCCGAACCGTCGCCGCATCTCCCGCTTGTCCGGCTTACCCGTCTCGGTCAGCACCAGCGAAGCCGCGAAGAAGATGCGTGCCGGCTCGTACATCACACCCTTCTCCCGACGCACCATCTCCCGCAGCCCTTGCGCGCCGATGGTTGCCCCGGGGACGAGCACGACGACGGCGTGCACGCGCTCCGTCTGGTCCTCGTCGCGGACCCCGAAGACGGCGCTTTCGAGGACCTGGGGGTGGGAGTCGAACAGGTCCTCCAGCTCCGTGGTGTACACATCGCCGTCCATCAGGGCGATCACGTCTTTGACGCGGTCGGTGATCGTCAGGTAGCCGTCGGCGGCCAGGCGGCCGACATCACCGGTACGCACCCACCCGTCCCGCAACACCTGGGCGGTCAACTCGGGCTGCTTCCAGTAGCCCTGCATGACCTCAGGCGAGCGGACGCAGATCTCGCCCGGCTCCCCCACTGGTACCGGCTCGCCCTGCGCGTCGCGCACCTCGACCTCGACACCGGGCAGCACCTTGCCGGCCGTCCGCATCAGGTCACGGCGCTCACTCGTGTGGTCCGCAGGGGAAAGCATGCTGATGGCGCCTGCCTCGCCCTGGCCGTAGACCTGCATCAGCACCGGCCCGAACCGATGCAGCGCATCGGCGACGCGGGCAGGGGACGACCGGCCGCCGCTGTAGATAAGCAGTCGCAGGCTGGACAGGTCAGCCCGGGCCGCATCGGGGTGATCCAGCAACTGACACAGCAGCGGCGGAAGGAGATAGAAGTGGGTGATGTGCTCGCGTTCGATCGCCGCAAGGACCTCGCCCGCGTCGAAGCGGTCGAGCAGCACGACAGTCCCACCCGCGCGCAACGTGCCGTCGGCAAGGACAGCGGCCGATTGCGCCAGAGTGGTACAGACCAGCTGACGGAGAGCACCGGCCTTGCCCATCAGCTGCCACAGTTGGTGCTGGTCAAAGTCATCGTGCGCCTGCTTGAACGTCGTGCAGATGCCCTTCGAGTGCCCGGTCGTGCCACTGGTGTAACGGATCGTGCACACGTCTTCGGGCCGGGCACGGCTGGCGAACGGCTCGTCGCTCTGGCCCTCGGCCAGTTCCAGCAGGTCCCGTCCATCCTTCGCGTCGCCGAGCACGAGGAATTCGTCCACGGGGACGAGCGCGACGACCTCGACGGCACGAGCGGCAAGCCGCGGATCGACGACGAGAGCCGCGGTTTCGACGTCGCGAACGATGGCGGCCTGGGCGCTCGCGGAGAGTTCGCCGTACAGGTGAGTGACCCGGCAGCCCAACAGGTGGGCGGCGTAGCGCGCGGCGAAGAGCTCCGGCGAGTTGCCGCTCAGCAACGTCACGGTCTGTCCGCGCGCGATGCCACGACCGTGCAGAGCCCACGCCATCTTGTGCACCAGAGCGTGAAACCGCCCAGCCGTGACGTGCCGCTTCCCGTGGACGAGAACTACCCGCTCAGGGTGCCCCCGCAGGACGTCGAGATGCTTCTCCACATGACTGCGGAAAGGCGGGCCGACGGTCGGCATGTGGCGTCCTCCTACCGACATCTGTGGTCAGGTCGACTGGCGTGCCCCATCCTTCCATCGTGATCGCGCCAGCGCCGGTGTCCACACACGGCAGGCCATTCGTCATTTTCCCTTTCGAAGTCGATACCCGCTGCCCGGATGGACCAGGTCCAGCAGCACGGGCGTGCTCGGCGAAGGTCCCTCGGAGGTGATCACGCCGTCGGGGAGACGGCGGGGTGAGCTGCCCCGACCCGGACAGCCTCGTCCGTGTCTACGCCACCTGGTATGGGCGCGCGCTGACGCATCCCTGTTCGTCACGGTCGCTGCGCGGGGCCGGATCGTGGCCCGCTTCACCAGGGGCCGCGTCCAGGTGCTGCCGCAGGCCTCCGACTGCGGCGATGCCTGTCCAACCTCACCAACTTGCCAAGTAGTCGGGGGGAATTCACCCGATGGTGTCAGAGAGGGAACGGGACGTGACGATCTTTCGTCGCGCCGCTCTTCGGAGGGCGAGCGTGGCCAGTGCCTCCAGCCCTCCGGGTTGGCTGCGCATGCCTCCGGGGAAAGCGTTGACATCCACGATCAGTGGGGCACCGTCGCCGGTGGCGATGATGTCCACTCCGTAGATCTCAAGGCCGAAGACCTCGCCGACGCGACGAGCGAGGCTTGCCCAGCCGGCGGGCAGAGTGTCCGCCGTGAGCTGCCTGCTCGCGCTGTGGGTGGTCGTGGACAGTACGGAGGGCCGTAGTGCGGTGAAGACCTGGTCGGCGATGACCCACAGCTTGTGATCCCAGCCGTTGTTCGGGGCGAACGGTTGGACCACTACTGGCTCACTCATCGAACCGGCGGGCAGCCCATCGAGTTCGGCGAACCTGTCGACCCTGGCCATGATGTCGTGCCGCCATGCCTGGCGGTTTTTGACGACGGCAGGGTAGTCCAGGTGTTCTCTGACCGCAGTCACCGTGGGGAAAGCCCGGGTGGCAGCAAAGGGCAACCCGGCGCCGAGCGCGCGCTCCGCCATGGTCGCCCGGTCCAGAGTGAGTTCGGTCGCCGAAGCCGAGTTCACTACCGTGGCGCCGTGTGCCTCCAGTTCCCGGGCCAAGGCGACGGCGCTGTCCCAGGTGTCGCCGAGCGCTTTCAGTAGGTAGACATCAGCAAGGTCCGCCGGGGCTCTGACGCCCCGACGAGGATCCAGTGTCTCCACCTGGTGGCGACGCGACAGCAGCTCACTCGTGGCTGCCACAAGCGGATGTCGGTCCTCTGGCGTGATGAAACAGATCCTCATAACCCGCCCATGGCCATCGGTGCCCTTCCAGTACGAAGGCCGATGATTCCTGCCAGCACTTAATGGCGCAATCCCCCGTGGCCGTCCTGAGCGGACCGAGTCCTAACTGATCGATCCGCAATACTTCCTGAATGATCACCCCTCCCCCTCATGCACCGGTCCAACAGCACGTCGCACGCCTGAATGACGTCGCCGTCTGGGAGCCGTACGTCACCGCGATACTGAGCAGGCACGACATGGTCGGCGCTGGGAAGGAACCGGTGGCCGGGTTCAACACCACCTACCCCACTTTCCTCTACGGCGATGTCGTGGTGAAGCTGTTCGGAAACATCCGTGCCTGGCGCGAGGGCTTTGCCGCCGAACGCGCAGCACTGGCCCTTGTGGCCGGCGATCCGGAGATCGCCGCCCCCCGGCTGCTCGCGTCGGGGTACCTGTTCGAGGACGACGACGCATCCTGGCCATATCTGGTCACCACCCGGATTGCCGGAGTCCCCTTAAGGCACGCCGAGTTGTCACGGCAAGAGCACCTCTCAGTTGCCGCGCAGTTGGGCGAACAAGTACGGCGCGTGCACGCACTCGGGCACCGCGGCGCCGCGACACCTGCGGACTGGCCTGCGGTGGACGTGGTGGGGGCCGCGCGGAACAGTTCGCTGCCACCCCACCTGGTCGAGCAGGTGGACGGCTACCTCACCCGGCTCGCCCCCCTCGACGAGGTCTTCGTGCACGGCGACCTCGTGGCCAACCACATCTACGTTGTCGACGGCCGCATCACCGGGATCATCGACTGGGGTGATGCGCTGGTGACCGACCGGCACTACGAACTGGGCCAAGTGCACCGTGACACTTTCGGGTGCGACCAGGCCCTGCTGCGCGTCTTTCTGGACGCCGCCAACTGGCCGGACTGCGCGGATTTTCCCCGCCAGGCGCTGGGCTCGGCCCTGTATCGCCAGGCGCTCGGTCTCGCCCAGCACCACGGCTTCGACCTCTTCCGCCCCATCGCGGCGCGATACCCGCTGCGGGACATCACCACCCTGGACGAGCTCGCCTCCGAACTGTTCGCCGTCAAGAGCCTGTGACGGAGGGCTATCGGCGGGCTCCGGCACGGGTGGGCTTCTTGACGAGGGGCAGCTCATCCTGCCTGCGAGGGCGGGGACCGAGTACGGCAGGCTACGGCTCGTCATGATCCGCTTCTCCCAATCGGCCCTCGATCCGAGCAAGTTGCTGGAACCCACCGGATAGTCCCGGCAGCCGTCGGGCGCAAGCAGCTGAAGAAGATGGCCTACGGACACAAGACCGGGCGCCCCCTGCGGGTGCGCGCGCAGATCGCCCTGAATGCGGCGCGCGGACGGTCCAACGCGCGTATCGCCCGCGAGATCGGCCTGCACGTGGACACTGTGCGCTGCTGGCGGAGCCGGTTCGCCGAGCACGGACTACCGAGCCTGGCCGACCGCAGCCGAAGCAGCCGGTCACCCGCCTTCAGCTCGCTGCAAGCTACCCAGGTCAAGACGCCGGCCTGCCAACCTCCCGCCGAGTCGGGGGGGGTACCGCTGTCCCGCTGGTCAGCCCCGGAGCTGGCCCGCGAGGCCATGGCGCGAGGCATTGTCACCTTCGTCTCGGCCTCCACCGTGCGTCGCTGGCTGGGCCGGGACGCGCCCAAGCCCTGGCAGTACCACTCCTGGATCTTCACCGCGAGCGCGGTTTGGAGAGCGTTCGAACTGCGTGCCCACCTGGTGGACGCTCCCCCGGGTCTGCCGCTGCACGACAGCGGTTGGCAGATCTCGGCCGATCGGCCACCCCACATCCGGATCATCGGCCGCCAGGCACAAGCCCTCAGCGCCGACAGCCTCACCAGCACTTTCGTCTCCATCATCGGCCACACCGACCTCTTGGTGGCGGCCGCGGAGGGCACCAGCGCCTTCGCCCGGCACACGGCCATCCCGTACGCCACCAGCCGGCGCACAACGGCGCGGACCGTGCACGTCGCCCTGGTCGGCCTCACCGGCCGGGACGCGGATCCCACACCGCCGGCCGTGCGGTGCGCCGTCGACGGGACGACGATCACCGCCGGCTTCCCCGATGGCACGCGAATCCTGATCAGCCTCGGCGCGGCGCCGGCCCGGTCGCCAGTGCTGGATGGAGTGTCGCTGCCCGGGCCAGTGAGATACGCCCGACTGTCCCCGGAGGCTGAACCGGTGATCATCCCTGGTCGTGTGAGCCCTTCAGCTCGCCGGTGAGGAACTCCAGGCCGACATCGCTGGCTTTCAGTTCCTCGGCGAGCATGGCGAGTTCGATGCCGCGGCCGAGTCGTTGTGTTCGTGGACGACGAGGGTGACGGCGGCGCGGGAGGAGCGGATCTCCCCGGCGGGCTTCGCAGCGGCCTCCAGTTCGGGACGCTTGGTGGCGCGGGTGGAGATCTTCTCCGAGAAGCAGTCGCCTGCCGGTCATCGACGTGCCAGTCGACGCGTGGGGACGAACTCGTCACGTGATCGCTTCTCGCCATGTGGCATGAGGTGGTCACCGGCCCCACCGCAACGAGGATCTCCGTGGGAGGGAAGTGCTGAGCGGGCGTCAGGGGTTGGAAAGTGACTCGCGGTGGTCCTGCTGCAGGCGGGTCAGCAGGCGGCGGAAGTAGGTCGCGTCAGTTTCCGGTACCACCACTCCTGCCGCTGCGGCTGCGAGGGCAGTGACGTCACCGTCCACCTCGGGTGGTCGGCACTCGAGTGTGAGGCCAAGGGTGTAGGTGCAGATTTCCAAGGTGTGGGCGGCTCGTGCCCAGGGGTTTGCGCGGTGCGCGTGCAGAGCGTCTCTCCACTGCTGTGCGGTGACCTCCCGCAGCCGGTGTCCGTGTTCGCAGGCTCGCTCGAACAGCTCCCGCATGGGCAGTGGCTTCGGTCGCATGACGTGGAAGACGCTGCCGGCGGCTCCGGGCGCCAGGGACAGGGCGGCGATCGCCTGGGCGGTGTGGTCGACGGTGGAGGCCGGCAGCGACCCCAGGGCGGTGGGGTAACAGCCGGTGACAATGGCCGCGGCGAGGACGCAGGTGGTGAAGTCGTTCACGGGGGCGGCGCCGTCGCGCGAGTCGGCCAGGACCAGTCCCGGCCGGTACATGGTGGCCGCAAGGCCGTTGTCGGCTGCGGCTGTCATCACCGCCCGTTCGGCGCCGACCTTGGTGCGCAGGTAGCCGAAGGAGCCGCAGGTCCGAAAGGTGGGCTCGGTCGACTCGATCACACGTGGCAGACCTGCCTCGCGGGCGGCGAGGAACACCCCCAGGGTCGACACGTGGTGAAGATGCTTCGGTGTACCCGTCGTACAGAACTCGATCGCTCGCCGAGTACCGCCGACATTGACCGGCGCCACGCGCTCGTAGGACGCCGCCAAGTGCACCGAGGCCGCACAGTGGTAGACGGCGTCGACCTCGTCGGCCAACTGCCGGTAAGTGTGTTCGCTCAGACCGAACCTGTCGGCCGACAGGTCCGCGGGCACCGCCCGCAACCGCGGCGAAACGGCCACGTCCTCGTCCTCGTCCACACCCTTCAGTGCCGACCGAACCCGCTGCTCGGCCCCCGCCACGTCCTCGGCCCGGACCAGACACACCACCGCCCCGTCGGTACGACGAAGCAGCTCGGCACAGAGCCTCGATCCCACAAAGCCCGTCCCCCCGGTCAATAACACCGCCATGCGCATCTCCCGCCTCAGACCTTCGATACCTACCGAGATACAGGTTCCCCGGCGGGCTCCCGCCGGACACCACGCGCACGGCGGCCGGATGTTGGGGCACGGCCGAGCCTCTCGTCGAACCCTCAAGCCCTGTCGGCGCGCTCGTCTACGTCGATGGCACGGATCAGGACGGTGACGTCCTCCTTGACACCCGGCCCGGTCGTCAACTCGTGCAGCACCCCGTCGATCCCCTCAAGCCGGGGCCGAAGCATCCCAGTTCTGCTCCAGGACGCGCTGCGGGCGTTACGCGACCGACATCGGGGGTGCCTCGACACTCCATAGAGGACTCCATAGAGGACTCCCTACAGGACGCGGTACAGGACTCCCTACAGGACGCTTTACGGACCCTTTGCTCCCCGCACTGACCTGTCATGGAGAGCACGGTGAGCGCCCCGACAACCCTCCGTCTCTCCCCGTCCCGTATTGGGTGTGGGTGCGGGTGGCGGTCCGGTCGTCGGTCTCCCGTGCGCTCGCCGCTCAGGCTTCGCGGTGCTCACCGCGACCGTCGTCCACCGGCGCTGTGCGGTGGAGGTTTCTTGTGTCCGGGAGGGCCTACCGGCCGCTCGCCGCGAGGGAGAACCCCGCGGTGACCACTGTCCTGAGGCGCCAGCTCCAGCGGCTCTCCGTGCAGATCGCACCCCACCCGCCCTGGGCCTGCGCCCCCGGCCGCGCGCTGGCTGCCCGGATGGCACTCGGGGAACGCGCAAGCAGCCCGCGCAGGCCGAGCCGCCAATGACGTTGCGCGCGGCCTGAACCTCACCCGCCACGACCCGTTGTTCACCTCTCTCGGGTTGGCGCGGCAGGGTGCGATTCACGGCATCGCGGGCGACGCCACCGCAGCACGACGCACCTTCGACCAAGCCCTGATGGGGATCTCTGAAAATCCCCAGGGCTGCTCGCGTTCCCTACTTGGTTGCCCGCTCGACGAGGGAGAGCGGATTCGCCGTTCAACTGTCCGGGCCCCGTCTTGTGCCCCGGGCTCCTTTTCGTTCACCAACCGCAAATTGGCTATGTCTGATGTGCCGGACGAGGTGAAGTAGACCGTGCCCGCCACGATCGCGCCGCTCATGCAGGAGTCACTGTCACTGTCACTGAGTGGTCGCCGGGGCTGAGGCGACCAAAGGTGTGAGGACGACGGCGCGGGTATCAGCTTGCGGGGGCTGGGGACGGCAACCGAGCGGGGCGGGGCTCGGAGACTGGATCCGGGTGGCTCACGGGCGTCGGCTCCGGTCGGCTATCCGCGGACTCCAGGCGGAGCATGGCTTGCTCGTCCAGGGTGCCGGGGGCTGCCTGGTAGACGACCATCCGCTGGTCGCCTGTCCGGGCCAGTCGCATGACCTCGTAGGTCAGGGTCATCGGTCCGACCTTCGGATGCCGGAAGAACTTCTGTCCCCCGCCGCGCTCGCAGACGTCGTACCGCTCCCAGAGTCGAGCGAACTGCGGTGACTTCAACACCAGTTCGCCGACGAGCGTGGTCAACTCAGGGTCGTCCGGGTCGGCGCCGGCAACCGCCCGCAGGTGCCCAACCGAGAGCGCGGCCGTGTCCTCCCACGGCTCGTAGAGCGTCCGCCCGACCGGGTGGAGAAAGAGATAGCGGGTCACGTTGCGCTGGCGCTCCGGCCAGTCCCACAGTCCGGGCAGCAGCCGTCGGCCAGGTGGGTTCGCGGCAAGTACGCGGTTGTATCGGCTCACCACATAAGCAGGCAGTGGGCGTACCGACTCCAGCATCCGCAGTATCGAGTCGCGGACGGTGTGGTCCGAGCAGGCCGGCGGCTCGGAGACCCGGCCGGAGGCCAGCTCCGCGAGTTCGTGAAGGCGTTCGTAAGCGTCGCCGCGTAGTCGCAGGGCTCGGCCGAGGGCGTCCACAACAGCGGTCGAGGGGTTGGTCTCCCGGCCGCGCTCGAGGCGGATGTAGTAGTCCACACTCACCCCGGCCAGCGCGGCCAGCTCCTCCCGGCGCAGTCCGGGAGTGCGGCGCAGCCCCGCGCCGGCCGGGAGGCCGACGTCCTCCGGGCGCACCTGTGCCCTGCGGGCTTTCAGATATCTGCCGAGTTCGGTGCCCCGCACGTCCGTTGCTGCTGCCATTCGGCTCATTGTGGCAGGCAGGCGGGGGCTGTGGGGGGCCGTGTCAGGGCCTGGAACGCTGCACCCCGGGTACAGCGCGGTCTGCCGGGCGATCCACGGGCGGGCGGAGAGTTGATCCCGGAGCGGGCGGCCCGGCCGCCGGGGCCCAGGGGGTGCAAGACACCGGACCGCGGCCCCGACGGCCTGCGGCCGCCCGTCCGATCGTCCCTGATGGACGCCGTCACCCAGCCTGCCTCGTCCAGGAGATCACTATGCCGGGCACCCCTTCCCCCTCACCATCCACCGCCTCCGCCCACGGGCACGGCCCCGAGTTGTCGGCTCCCCGGCTGCGGCGACGCCGACCGAACCGAGTCCGCCCCACCGCGCCGCCCGCCAGCGCCCCTGCTCCGCCGCGGCGGGCAGGCGTCGCGTTGGTTGCTTCGCTCCTCGGGTTCACAGTGATCACCATCGACGTGTCGGCCGTGAACATCGCACTGCCCGCGATCCGGTACTCCCTCAACGGCGGGATGGCCGGCCAGCAGTGGGTGGTGGACGCGTACACCCTCATGTTCGCGGCCTTGATGCTCTCCGCCGGCGCCATCGCCGACCGCGCAGGCGCCCGCCGCGCCTACGCCTGGGGCGTGGCCCTGTTCACCCTCACCTCCCTCGGCTGCGCACTCGCGCCCGGTATCGGCGTGCTGGTCGCCGCGCGCCTGGCGCAGGGCGGCGCAGCCGCGGTCGTGATGCCGGCCTCGCTGGCTCTGATCCGGCACGCATATGAGGACGCCCAGAAGCGCGCCCGCGCCATCGCGCTGTGGACGGTCGGCGGCTCGGTGGCGATGGCCGCAGGACCGGTGCTGGGCGGGCTCCTGACCGAGTCGGCCGGCTGGCGAGCGGTCTTCCTGCTCAACCTCCCAGTCGGCGCGGTGATTCTCGGCCTGCTGGTACGCGTGCCGCGCTCCCCGCGCCGCCCCGCCGCGCTGGACAGCGGCGGCCAGCTCACCGCCGTACTGGCCCTGGCCGGGCTGACTTTCGCGGTGATCGAAGGCGGTCGCCTGGGCTGGACCAGTCTCCCCGTGCTGATCGCCGCGGTGCTCGCCGTCGCCTCCGGGTTCGCCTTCCGCGTGGTGGAGTCCCGACATCTCCAACCTGTGGTCCCCCTGGCCATGCTGAGGGTACGTCAGGTGTCCGTCCCCCTTGCGGTCGGCTTCGCCGTCAACGCCGCCTTCTACGGCGGGATTTTCCTCCTCGGGCTGTACTATCAGCAGCTGCGCGGAATGTCGGGGATAGCGGCCGGGCTGATGTTCGTCCCGATGTCGGCGGTAGTGACGGCGACCAACCTTCTCTCACCACGCCTGTCGGAGCGGATCGGGCGACGGCCAGTGATCGTCGCAGGTCAGCTGGTCTTCACCGCGGCCATGCTGGCCATGCTGCCACTGACCGCACGCACCCCGGTGTGGCTGGTGCTGCTCCTGCTGCTGCCACTGAGCACCGGCGGGGCACTCGCGGTACCCGCGCTCACCGCGCTGCTGATCGACGCCGTTCCAGGGGAGCGTGCGGGGACCGCGTCAGGGCTGCTCA
This sequence comes from Streptomyces lunalinharesii, assembly GCF_039532155.1. Taxonomy (NCBI): domain Bacteria; kingdom Bacillati; phylum Actinomycetota; class Actinomycetes; order Kitasatosporales; family Streptomycetaceae; genus Streptomyces; species Streptomyces lunalinharesii. The sequence goes on along the minus strand of NZ_BAAARK010000049.1, from coordinate 23,903 downwards.
ACTCCCTGCGCCAGACCGGCGGTGCGCTCGCCGTCGCCCTCTTCGGCAGCCTGCTCTCCGGCCCCGGCGGCGGCTTCTCACTCCCAGGAATGCGCCTCTGCCTCCTCGCCGTCGCAACCCTCCTCCTCGCCACCGCCACCCTCTCCCGCCTTCTCCTGCCCCACGACTGACCCCCGTCACCCGCCCCACCCGCCCGCGCACAGCCGTTCCGGGTCCACGCGTGACGACCTCTTCGCGCCGTCCCGCCTCACGCAGCAGGCGGGGGCGGGCGCAAGCTCATCACCACCTCGGGCAAGAACAAGGCGGCGCCCCCGGTTGCCACCGTCTGCCACGTAGTCGCCAAGGACAGCGCCGCCGACGGCACGCGTGAACGTCACGCAAGCAGCCCGCGCAGGCCCGAGCCGCCAATGACGTTGCGCGCGGCCTCAACCTCAGCCGCCACGACCCGCTGTTCGCCTCTCTCGGGTTGGCGCGGCAGGGTGCGATTCACGGCGCCGCGGGCGACGCCACCGCAGCACGACGCACCTTCTACCAAGCCCAAGACGCGTGGCGCGGATGTGCTCCCACTCCAGCGCGCGGGCCCGCACCCTCGGAACTCCCCCACGCACGCGGGAGTACCCTGATCTGCGGCAATGCGGTCCGACGCCTTTGTTAGGACCTCTCAGCCTCCTCCTTCTTCCACTCGTGGGGGGAGAAGGCCTGGACGCCGCCCGGTCGGCTGGCTTATCTCTCGCTGGCGGCCAACTGCAGGTGCTTGAAGTGCACCTTGGTGGTCGGCAGGCCGCCGGGGCGGGCGGCCATCTCGACAGACGGCGTTCTCCGCAGGCGGCGGGGTGCACCGGCTCGTCGGGGATCGGCTCCAGCCGCATGCGTCGTCCGGCGGCCAAGGCACCTCACTGCCGCAGCAAGGTCATGGCCCCCTTGTGTTCGATGCTGGGGAACTGCCGGAACAACGGCTACCCGGGGCGGGCGTGTCGGTGAGCCGCTCGGCCCAGGCGCTGACGCGGGTGACTTCTTCGATGGCGACCCACGTCGACCTCGCCACCCGCTGATGCCCCTTGACGACCTTGCCGACCAGTCGGGGCCGAGCCAGTCCGGTGCCGTATGCGTCGTCCGTGCGGCGGCAGCCGACCGTCAGCTCCGTTCCTCCCCGCCCACGTTGGGGCCAGCGGGTGGCTTCGTAGGCGAGTACCGAGAGCGCCCTGTGCGGCCAGATCGATGGTGAACAGCTTCGCCGTCGCCCTGCGCCGCCCCGCAGTTAGGCGGTCACCGCCAGCGGCGTGCTCCCCGAGGGCCGACCCGTCCACTCACGACCCTGAACGCAGCGGCGTGGGCAGTTCAGCCGCGTAGTCGGGTAGGTCGATGCTGCTGATCTGCTTGCCCATGTCCAGCATCTTGTTCAGGATCCAGCGCCGGTTCAGCAGCCCGTTGCGTACCCGCAGCCCGGTCGCGGTGCCGGGCGCCAGGAACGGGCCGGTGCGGTCGCCGCCCTTCTGGCAGCCCTGGACGTAGGCACGCAGGGTGTGCTCGTAGCGGGCGAAGGCGGTGCGGTGGTCGCCGCGGGCCCGGGCCAGCTCGCCGGCCAGGACGTACGCCGCCACCACTGCGGTGCCGGTGCCCATCCCGCCGATGGTGGCCCCGCAGGCGGCGTCGCCGAGCAGGGCGATCCGGCCGGTGGACCAGGTGGGGACGTCGGCCCGACTGATCGAGTCGAAGTACAGCTCGGGGGCCTCCCCCAGGCTCTCCAGCAGCCGGGGCACCTCCCAACCGAGGCCCGCGAAGGCGTCCCGGATCAGCGTCTTCTGCTGTGCCACGTCGTGGCGGTCGTAACGGAGTTCGGTCGAGGCGAAGACGAAGAAGGCACCCGCCCGGGTCGGGTCACGGTGATCGGCGCCGACCGCGGCGAGCCGGCCGGGAACGTTGAGACCGACAGAACCGGGCGGCAGGCCCGCATGGTTGGGCAGCTGCCAGGTGGCCGCGTAGTAGCCGAGGTGGCGGACGTAGTGCTCCTCCGGGCCGAAGGCGAGTCGACGGACGTTGGAGTGCAGCCCGTCGGCGCCGATCACCAGGTCGAACTCGCGTGGCACGCCGTGCCGGAAGGCCACGCGGACGCCTGTGGGTGTCTCCTCCAAGGCGGTAATCGAGTCATCGAAGAGGTACTCGGTGCGCGGGAGGGTGCGCTGGTACAGCACCTGGGCGAGTTCGCCGCGCGGGACCTCGACGTCCCCGCCCGCGAAGTCGGCCGGCAGGTGGAGGAGTTGACGGCCGCGCCGGTCGACGAAGGTTATCGGGCTGCCGCCGGTGTCGAGCGCGCGCAGTTCGTCGAGCACGCCCATCCGCTCCAGCACAGTCAGGTGGGTCTCGCCGCGGAAGTCGACCGCCTGGCCGCCGCCGCGCAGGGCGGGGGCCAGCTCGACGACAGTGGTCTCGAAGCCGTACTGCCCCAGCCAGTAGGCCAGTGCGGGGCCGGCGATGCTTGCGCCCGAGATCAGGACCTTCGTGCTCACGTGAACCACTCCATCCGAGACTGTCGAGCAACTGTGTCCAGTGGACACTATTTATTGCTGTGTACGGTAGACGCAGTTAGGTCGCCCCGCAAGGAGCAGCCGGAAACACGGGACGGAGCGGGAAGTGAGCCAGGAAGCAAACGGAGCGGTGCGGCTGCTCTGGGGACCGCCCGCCAAGCCGTCCCGGGGGCCGAAGCCCACACTTAGCCTGGCGCGGATCGCCGCAGCGGGCGTCGAGATCGCGGACGCCGAGGGCCTCGGCGCCGTCTCGATGCAGAAGGTGGCCGGGCTGCTCGACTTCACCAAGATGTCGCTCTACCGCTACGTGCCTGGCAAGGCGGAACTGGTCGCGCTCATGGTGGAGACCTCGATCGGCGAACCGCCGCCGACCGGGGACGAGTTCGGGTGGCGTGAGCAACTAAGAGCCTGGGCAGAGCAGTTGACGAGGTCGTTCACCGAACATCCGTGGCTGCTCGACGCCACCGTCGGACCGCGGGTGATGGGACCCAAGGAACTCGACTGGCTGGAGCGGGTGGTTGCGGCCCTGGACGGGCACGGGTTGACCGGCTCCGAGCGGATGGACGCCGCGGTGCTGTTGGCCGGGCACGTCCGGGGCATCGCCGAGCAGGCTCGCGCGACCCGGCCGGACGGCTCACCGGAGGCGGAGCTCCTGGCCGTCCTCACCCCCCTGGTGCACCAGCACGCCGACCGCTTCCCCGCGCTCGCGACGGCCCTGGCTTCACAGGACGGCCGAGACCAGGCACTGGACTTCGGCCTGGAGCGCATCCTCGACGGCCTGGAGGCTCTGATCACGCGCCGCACCCGGTAACTCGGAGAAGATCAGCCGCGAACGGTCACCGAAGGAACGCGAGGCCGGCACCGAACCAGCGGCCTTACCGCACTACTAGCCGTATTGGCCGTATTGGCCACGAGCGTTGTTGACATTCCCGCCAAGGGGTTCCGGTCTGCTGCGGGGCCGGGGGCCTCCGAGCGGTTTCCGCGGTGACCCGTGTGCGGTGATGGTCTCCGGGCGATCCGCGGAGGTACGGCGGGCTCGCCCGGGCAGGACGCGGTAGACAGGCAGGTCCGGCTGTCCGGCTTCTATGCCGTGATGTGCGGTGTCAGGCCGTCGACGATGAGGGAAAGTCCCGCCTCGAACGCCGATTCGGGATCGATGAGTGGGCTGTCGGCCGGTAGGTCCGGGGCGTCGCCGGGGCTGGAGTCCGCCTGTTCTTCCAGGACGCTGCCGACCGTGAAGCGGCTGGCCGTCAGCATCGCCACCTGTGCGTCGCGCTCGGGCACGCCGGAGTCGACGAGGAAAGACATCTTGTGGCGGATCCGGTCGAGGTCCGCGGTGGGCGTGGAGCCGGCATGCAGGCGTGCGCCGTCGCGACGCATCAGCAGGGTGCGCCGGAAGCTGCGGGTGTTGTCCAGGAACCATTCGCGCCAGTCGTCCTCAGGCGTCGGCAGTGGTGCGTTCGCATGGGGCGCCATCGCGGCCTGCGCCATGGCGGCCAGGAGGTCCTTCTTGGTGCGGAAGTACCAGTACAGCGAGGGCTGCTCGACGCCCAGTCGCTTCGCCAGTTTCCGTGTGCTGACGGCATCCAGGCCGACCTCGTCGAGCAGCTTGAGCGCCTCGGCGACCACGGTCTCGCGGTTCATCTTCGTCACGTTGACAATCTATCGCTGACAGATGACTCTGAAATGAAATCATTCACTGATAGATTTTGAGGTGGTGGACATGACACAGGGTTCGGGACCGCGATCCTTACGAGTCCTCATCGCCGGCGGCGGAGTCGCGGGGCAGGCACTGGCCTTCTGGCTGACGCGCGGCGGCCACCGGGTGACCGTCGCCGAACGCTTCCCCGCGCTGCGGGCCACCGGCGCCCAGGTCGACCTCCGAGGTCAAGGCATCGAAGCCGTCCGCCGCATGGGACTCCTCGACGACGTCCGGGCGAAGCTCGTGGACGAGAAGGGCGTCGCCTTCGTCGACGCCCACGGCAAGGCCAAAGCGACGATCATGGCCAACACCTCCGGGCAGGGCCGCCAGGCACTGACCTCCGAGTACGAGATCATGCGCGGCGACCTGGTACGCATCCTCAACGATGCGACCAAGCACGACACCGAATACGTCTTCGGCAAGAGCGTGGACGGTTTCGAGCAGGACGAGCACAACGTCGTCGCGCACTTCTCCGACGGGTCGTCCGGCGCGTTCGACCTCCTGGTCGGCGCGGACGGACAGGGATCACGCATCCGCCGAGCGATCCTCCCGGAGGGCTTCGAGGCGTATTGGCGGGTCGGCATCCACATGGCGTACTGGTTCGTCCCACGCATCGACTCCGACAGCAACATCCGCGACACCTACATGGCCCCAGGCGGCCGTCAGATCATGCGCCGCAGCCACAATGCGACCGAGACCCAGGTCTACTTCGTGATGCGAGAAGAATCCGAGGAAGCCTCGGCGATCCACCGGGAACCCGTCGAGCGTCAACAGGAGTTCTGGGCGAGCAGGTTCCGCGATGCCGGATGGCGGACCGAGCGCTTCATCGAGGGCATGAAGACCAGCCCCTTCTTCTACTCCCAGGAGATCGCTCAGGTACGCACCGACACCTGGTCCAAGGGCCGCGTGGTCCTGGCCGGGGACGCCGCGCACTGCCCCTCCCCCTACAGCGGCATGGGCACCTCCGGCGGACTGGTCGGCGCCCACGTCCTGGCCGACGAGATCAATCGACACCCGGACGACCTGCCGACCGCACTGGCGAACTACGACAACGCGCTGCGCCCCTTCGTCAACCACATCCAGGCCGAGGTCAATCCGCGACTGTTGCGCCTGGGCATACCGATGACCCAACGCGCCATTAACGCCTTCCAGGCCATCACCGCACTGGCTTGCTTCCTGCACATCCCCGACCTCGTCGCACGCTGGTCGACGGAGGACCGCGGCGGCAACTGGCAACTCCCGCGCGCACGACACAGCTGAGTGCCACCCACGTACCTGGAGCGGTTGTAGGAGAGGGCGGCGAACTCCAGCTCCTCCGCGCAGGGTCATCGAGCCTCAACTCCCCTACCGCAGTGGCCCACCCACCCACGCGGCACTGCGACGCCTCATCGCAACAGCCCGTTGAATTGGTCTCGTGGTTGGCGCCCATCCAGCACAGCGGCGTCCGGCCGTGGCCGTACCCCGGCGATGGTCGGGGCTCGCCGGGGTGAACGGCGGCCCGGCAGCCGCCCGTTGCGTCACAGCCACAGCTGCGGCAATTGGTCAGCCGGCTGCTTCCTCGACTACCGACTGCCCTCGGGTAGCCGCGGCCGGCCAAGCCCAGCACCGTAACCAGCGCCTGCTGGCCCGCGCCGCCGGCCGTCTCGGCGTGACAGCTGTCCCCGACCGACGAGCAGCACGTCGAGCCGTAACGCACGAGGCGCCGCGGACACGCATCAGGTCGATGGTGACGGTGCTCGCGGGGTGCAGACGGGCCGTTCCGTACCACCCCATGAGCACTGCGACCCGGCGAGGGCAGCGCAACGAGGCCGACTTCAACGGCCCGGAGACCGAGTCCCGGCACGCCAGGTTCGGGTGAGCAGGCGCGCGGCCAGGAGCGGTCGCGCACCGCACTACCGGTGTCGGACCCCCTGTGTACGGTGACACCAACGAGCAGGCGCACAGGCGGCAGAGGGGCGGGGCTATGACGCGCACGGTCATCATGGACAAGGTGTTTCCCCACGAGAAGTTGATCGGCTCACCGCGCTCGCTGGGCGGTGCCGATCTCGTCCGCTGCACTTTCCAGGGCGGAACTCTGTCGCAGGACGAGGACCCGGAGTTCGGGCTGAGAGTGCACGATCTCTCCCTGCGCGACTGCCGGGCCGGCGGCGTACTGCACGGCGTGCAGTTCAGCGACGTCTCGGTGCACAACCTCGCATCCGGCCGCCGGATATCGCCGTTCGGCTGCGTCTTCCGACACGTCACGCTCTCCGGGCGCATCCCGCAGCTGATGGTGCGCGATGCCCACTCCGCCCTCCCGACCAAGGTCCAGGAAGCCTTCCGCGAGGGCGCCGAGCGCTTCTACGCCACGGTCGACTGGGCACTGGACATCACCGCAGCGAAGTTCTCCGATGCCGAGTTCTCCGGCATCCCCGGCCACCTGGTCCGCCGCGACCCCCAGACCCAGTTCCTCCTCCACCGGGACCGAGCAGAGGCAGCGGACTCCCAGAGCTTCTCCCCCAGCGCGCGCTCCTACCTCGCCAAGGCCCGCACATCCCCGTACCCGACGATCGTGATTGTGGCCCCGACCCGCTCGAAGTACTTCAAGGACGCCCTCAAGGACCTGGAAAGCCTGCGAGCCGCCGGAATCGCCGAATAGCGGCCGCTCAGGGCCCGATCACCACCAGCGGGCCGTGCGCCGCCGGGTCCGCCTCCCCGAAGTTGCGTCCCGACGCTCGCGGGTCGACACAATGGCGCGGATCCCCAGGCTCGTGCCCAGCACTACCCCGCCAGCCCCGCCCGGACGTGGCTCCGATGCGCAGATGCTGAGGCTCGACACAGCCGAGGAAACCGGAGCGACATGACGAGGAGCTGTTGACTGTCGTCGTCCTGAGAAAGGGCGTGGGCATGGCACTGGTGAAGAAGGGGTCGCGACGCATCACCGTTGACGACACCGCCTACCGATGGAGGGTTCGCGGAAGGCCGACAGCATCCGCACCGCTCGCCGCAACGGATGGCTGCCTGAGAGCCCCGGCTCGCCATTCCATCTCGACCAGTCAAAGGGCTTCGTCTCCTTCCGCTGACCCGCCCATCTTGGGGGGCTCACCGAGCACGTGAACGTGCCCAATCACCGGATAAACGTGCTCAGTTCGCGAGGTCGGCATCCATTACCGGATGACCGGAATCTCCGGCAGAGGCTGCCGCCATTCGGGACCGTGGGACGTTCGAGGAGGAGACGTCAGGCGGGCAGTTTCGTGTCGATGACGAAGCTGATTTCGATGACCTGGCCGGGCAGGGTCAGTTCGGTGATGCCCAAGACCGTGCTGGCCGGGCGATGGTCGCCGAAGTACCCCAGGTTGCCCTCCGCCGTCGCCCCGGCATTCTGCCGCAGGTTCACCACGTACAGGGTCTGCGAGACGACCTGGTTCCGGGTGGCGCCGTAGTGGTCCAGGACCTTGTCCATGTTGGCGTAGGTCTGCCTGAGTTGGGCGACGAAGTCGCCCGCGTAGCGGAACTCGCCTGCCTCATCGAACGAGAGCTGGCCAGAGACGTGGATCAGCTCGCCGGACTTGATCGCCTGTGAGTAGCCGAAGTCGCTCTCGGCCGGCACGTTGTAGTTGAAGACTTCGATGGTGGCCACGGTGCTCGCCCTTCCGGTTTGCTCTCTTGTAGTTACTCGGGAACTGTAGGAGAGTGACGCTTGACCTGGAAGAACGCACTTTTCGGTGACTGGGGAACCTCATGGTGACCAAGCAGCTGCTCAAGGGTCTGCCCGAGGACGCAGATCTGAGGCGCGCGGACTCCCTGGCGCGGGAGATCTTCTCGGACGTCGCCAACAAGTGGGCGCTCCTGATCATCGAGGCGCTCGGCGAGCGCACCCTGCGCTTCAGCGAGCTGCGGAACGAGGTCGAGGGCGTCAGCCACAAGATGCTCACCCAGAACCTGCGCATGCTGGAGCGCAACGGCCTGGTCGACCGTGAGGTGCACCCCACCGTGCCGCCGCGAGTCGAGTACACCCTCACCGAGCCGGGCCGGGGCCTGCGCACCGCGGTCGACGCCCTCTGCGGCTGGACCCACGAGCACCTCGGTCACATCGAGAGTGCACGCGGCCGTTTCGACGTCTGACGGGCAGGCAGCGACGCGCTGGCACCTTGCGCGATTTTCTTGATCGATCTGACGTTGGTGGCCACCAACTTGGCCCGCGCTTCGCTTGATCGAGCTACCACGGCCTCTCCCAGAAACCCGAGCCCCCGCCGGACCGCGACGCTGACGCTCACTGGAAGCGAGGCGGCGCAACGCCCGTCGCGGCGGGCCCTGCGGCCGGCAACGCGACGGACGCGGTCGGTAGGAGCGGCGTCGAGTGCTGGTCTGGGGCCGGCAACGGCCAGCCGGCGCAGGGACCTTCGCGTACCCGGGGGTTGAGACTGGTAGGCGCGCAGGTTGAGGTGTCGCATATTCCTGATGGGTGGCGATGGTGGTGTCACCGTGCGTGGTCGCCGGGGGCGTATCGGATCCAGGTGCCACCAGCCTCGGTGACGAGCCGGGTGGCGGTCTTGTCGTGGTAGCCGAGGGCCTTGGCGAGGACCGGCGCGGGGGCCTGGAGGACGAGGTGCCGGATGGCGGAGGTGCGGGCTCGTTGGGCCGGGACACCGAGGTCGCGGAGGGGGCGGAGCAAGGTGGTCGGGTTCATCGGCTGGCCCGGACGGCGGCCGGGGAAGAGCCAGGTGGTGGAGAGGTTCACCGCGGGTGTGTGGGCCGGGAGTGACCGAAGGTAGTCCCGAACGAGATCAGCGACGGGCTCGGGCACGGGCGAGGGCGGGTCTCCGAGCCGGAGGTGGACCTGCTGGCCGTCGTCCAGGACGTCACAAGCCGGGGTTCGCGGTGCAGCTGGCAACGGTCCGTTGCACGGGCGGGTTCTCCGACGATCCGCTCGATGGGGTGCCGCCGGAGCCGGTGGAGTACCGGGCTGAGCAACTGGACATCAGTGATCCGTCTACGCGGTGTCCGGGCCTTATGGCCACCTGTTGCCGGTCGGCCGTTTCCCCCTCACTCTCACCCTGACCCGCCGTCGGGGGCCGGTCTTCCGGCTTGACTTCGAGCGCGCTCCAAGTCCTAGTTTCGAAAGCGTTCGTCAGCCCTCGAGGTACCGCCCGGTCCGCCGGGCAGGAGGAGTATCCGCGCATGATCACCCGAACCACGCTCGGCTCGCCCGGTCTCACCGTCAGCGCGATGGGCCTGGGGTGCATGGGGATGAGCGAGAGCTACGGCGCCGCCGACTGGGACGGCGGCCTGGCCACCATCGACCGGGCCCTGGAGCTGGGCATCACGTTCCTGGACACCGCCGACGCCTACGGCACCGGGCACAACGAGGTGCTGGTGGGCCGGGCCATCCACGGCCGCCGGGACCAGGTGCAGCTGGCCACCAAGTTCGGCATCGACCGCAGCGCCGGCGACCGGGCACGCCGCATCCGCGGTGCCCGGGACTACGTGCTGCGCTCCTGCGACGCCTCGCTGCTGCGGCTGGGCGTCGAGGTGATCGACCTGTACTACGCCCACCGCCCGCCCCAGGACGTGGAGATCGAGGAGACCGTCGGGGCGATGGCCGAGCTGGTCGAGGCGGGCAAGGTCCGCCATCTGGGCCTGTCCGAGGTCGACGGCGAGCTGCTGCGCCGGGCGCACGCGGTGCACCCGATCACCGCGGTGCAAAGCGAGTACTCGCTGTGGACCCGCGACGTCGAGGCGGTCACCCCGGTGATGGCCGAGCTGGGGATCGGGCTGGTGCCGTACTCGCCGCTGGGGCGGGGGTTCCTGACCGGTGCCCTGGACCGCTCCACGCTGGGCGAGAAGGACTTCCGGCGGACCAACCCCCGCTTCGCCGGCGAGGCGGGCGAGGCCAACGAGAAGATCGCGCAGACCGTGCGCAAGGTGGCCGACCGGCTGGGTGCCACCCCGGCCCAGGTGGCGCTGGCCTGGGTGTACGCCCAGGCCGAGCGACTCGGGGTGGCGGTGGCGACCATCCCGGGCACCCGCAGCCCGGCCCGGCTGGAACAGAACGCAGCCGCGCTGGAACTCACCCTGGACGCCGAAGCGCTGGCCACGCTGAACCCGCTGAGCGACCAGGTCATGGGCGAGCGCTACACCCCCGCGCACACCGCTGAAGTCGCTCGGAGTTAGCCGGTGGACTCGACGCACACGACGTCCAACTCGACGACGTCGTTGACGCCGCGCCCACCGCTGACCTCACCGGTCACGACCAGCTGGGGTCGGGCCGGCGGTGCCCCGTCCTGCTCGACGGCCAGGACCGCGCCCCGGTTGCCGGCACCCGGGGCGATCTCGCCGTAGGAGACCAGCACCCGGTACTCATCCGCGTCCACTGCCAGCACGGCGACGCTCAGCTTGTTCCTCGTCGAGGTCGGTCCTGGTGTCGCCGTGTGTGGTCGCCAGGGCGTATCGGCTCCATGTTCCTCCGGCTTCAGTGACCAGGCGAGTGGCTGGCTTGTCGTGGTAGCCGAGCGCCTACCCGATGACGGAGGCCGGGGCGTGGAGGACGAGTTGGCGGCTCGCGGAGGTCCTGCCGCGCTGCGGCGGGACTCCGGTCTCCCGCAGGTGGACTTGGAGACTGACCGGGTTCATCGGCTGGCCGGGCTGTCGGCCGGGGAAGAGCCACTGGGAGCCTCTGCTGCTGGCGTAGGGCACGTGCTGGCAGGACTGGTTGCTGGGTGTGCCAGGCGTCGAGGTCAGCTTGTTGGCAGTGTTCGATGGGCCTCGGGGGTCGGGAGTAAATGTCAAGAGTTGTGGGCTGGCTGAGATGCTGATGTGTTCTTGCGTTCCAGCAGCGTGACCGTGACGTCGGGCGCGACCTGGTGCTCGCCGAAAGGGATGAATCCACGCCGACGATAGAGCGCGACTGCGGGCAGGTTGGCGGTTCCGGTGGAGACGACGGTCAGTTCGGCGGGCTCGATCCGGTCCAGGGAGTCGAGCAGTGCTGTTGCGACGCCCCGGCGATGCGCGACGGGATGGACCATGAGGCGGCAGATCTCCAGAGCACCGTCCGGCCGACGGGCCCAGGCGACTGCTCCGACAAGCCCCGACTCCTCGTGAACCCCGAGGAAGGATTCGCCGCATGTACGCAGCTGTTCGAGGGACTCGTGCAGAGGCGGGATGCCGTCGAAGCCGATGAGCCGGGCTTCAACCGTGTAGGAGGCTCGCTGAAGGTCCCACAGACGACGCACGGTGTCGGGATCGGACAGGTCGAGCCGGATCGGTTCGGCAACGGGCTGACTGGATTCGTCGGCGGCGTGGTGCTGGCCGGTCATGCTGCGATTCTCTCAGAACGCTCGACCAGGACGCCGCCCTCGAACTTCGCGCCGGAGCGGACCAAGGCGACGAGGTGGGCTCCGGTGATCGCGCGCCATCGAGCCCGAGCGGACTCCACCAGCTTGAACACCATGGCCAGTGCCGCTGCCGGGCTTTCCGGCCCCGCGGGTGACCTTGGTCCTTTGGTCCTTAGCTTGACCGTGGAGAACGTCGACTCGATCGGGTTCGTGGTCCGCAGGTGGATCCAGTGCTCGGCCGGGAAGTCGTAGAACGCCAGCAGCTCCTCCTGGTCCTCGACGATCTTCGCGGCGGCCTTGGGCCACTTCGTCCCGTAGGTCCTCGCGAATGCCTCGATCGCTTTCTCCGCGTGGGCGCGGTCCTCGGCGTTGTAGCTCTCCTGCAGCGCCTTCGCCGCGCCCGGCTGTGCGGACTTCGGCAGGCAGTTCGCGACGTTTCGGGCCTTATGGACCCAGCAGCGCTGGTGTCGGGTGGCGGGGAACACCTCGGCCGGGGCCTTCCACAGGCCCATCGCGCCGTCGCCGATGACCAGCTCCGGGTCGCGCATGCCCAGGCGGCGGCAGTCGCGCAGCAGGTCGGCCCACGATTCGGTGCTCTCCCGCAGCCCCTCGGCCAGGGCGATCAGCTCCTTGGTGCCGTCCAGCCGCACCCCGAGCAGGACCAGGACACAGGAGTGTGCCTGGCCGAGCCGGACCTTGGGGTGCACCCCGTCGGCCCACACGTAGACGAAGTCGCGATCCGACAGGTCGCGCTCCTGGAAGGCGGCGTGATCGTCGCTCCACTGCCTGGTGAGCCGGGTCACGGTCGCCGGGGACAGGCCGGCGGTGCCGCCGAGGAACTGCTCCAGGGCGGGCACGAAGTCGCCGGAGGACAGTCCGTGCAGATAGAGCAGTGGCAGGACCTCGGAGACCTTCGGGGACTTGCGTCACCACGGCGCCAGGATCCTGGAGGAGAAACGCATGCGCTCGCCGGTCGCCTCGTCCACGCGGCGGTCGTTCACCCGGGGCGCGGTGACCTCCACCGGTCCGGCGGCGGTGACCACGGTGCGGGGCCGGTGGTGACCGTTACGGACCACCAGACGGCGGCCCCGTTCGTCCGTCTCGGCCGTCAACTCGGCTATGTACTGGTTGACTTCCGCCTCCAGCGCGGCGGCGAGCAGGCGCCGGGCTCCCTCGCGGACGATCTCGTCTATCAGGGAGCCGGACTCGGTAGAACGATCGGCAGTCACTACGCTGAGCATGGACGCGCCTTCCCGACCCGCGCTGCGAACGCGGGCCCACTCGATGACCTTCAGAGGATCATTCGGGAAGGTACGCCCTCCGCGTCCCTCCCAGAATCGATCCACAGGTCTTGAGCATTGCTCCCCGGTCGGCGAGTTGGGCGAGGAAGGCGCCGGCCTGAGTGATCTTCCGCTTCGTCTGGTTGGTCTGGTTGGTCTGGGAGCCTCCCAGCGGTCCCTTCTCCGCCTTGCTCCGTAGGCTCCGCATCTGGTGCCAGGCTGCGAAGCGCTGGAGAAGCCGCCGGTGTTCGGGGTCCTCAATGGTGGCGAGCCGTTCGGCCAACCAGCGCTGATAGAGGAGGAACTGCCGGTCGACGCGTGGCAGGACATCGGCCTGGCCCGCCTCTCCTACGGCCAGGCCCGTGCCCTTCTGGACGAGCACACCGCGGTGCGCGGGCCGGGCGGCGCCGAGCCGTCACGGCACGGTGTTCGGGAGCAGAGCCCGCGGGGGGGGCCGGGGGGGAAACCGGTTCGGGCCTGCGGGCCCTGGCGGCAGGATCTGCAGACTTCGACTGCTCAGACCCACAGTTCCTGCCCTCTTCCGAGGGTGGCGGTCTCAGTTCAGGCCGGTGAGGAACTCGCCGAAGAACCGGTTGGCGGTCTTCGAGTCGTAGAGGCGCTCGAACTCGGCGCGTGCCAGGCGACGCCGGAACTCACCGTGGTAGAGGACGTCTCCCGCGTCGTGCATGAGGTCGGTGAACCATGCGGCGAACGCCTGGTAGTTCCACACATGCTTCAGACAGGTGGCGGAGTACGCCCCCAGCAGGCTCGCGTCCTGCTCCTCGACCTGCTTCAGGACGGCCGCGGCGAACACGTCGGCGTCATGCAGGGCCAGGTTCATGCCCTTGGCGCTCATGGGCGGCACGATGTGCGCGGCATCGCCGAGCAGGTACAGGCGGCCGTGGCTCATCGGGTCATGGACGACACTGCGCAGTGGCACCAGTGTCTTGCTGGAGATCCGTCCCTTCACGGCGACCGGTTCGCCGAAGCGCGCCTCGATCTCCTCCCAGATACGGCCGTCCGTCCACTCCTCGACGGAGGTGTCCAGGGGGCACTGGAGGTAGAAGCGGCTCGCCTGCGGGCCGCGGGCGAACTGGCCGGCGAATCCTCGGTCGTGGATAGCCATCATGGACTGGTGGTTGGCGGGGGCCTCGGCGAGTACGGTCAGCCAGGCGTACCCGTACTCGTGGGAGTGGCGGGTCAGCTCCTCCTCGGGGATGCTCGCCCGGGTGACACCGTGGTCCCCGTCGCAGCCGGCGATTAAGTCGCAGGTAATGGAGCGTGTCATGCCCGCGCTGTCGTGGTAGCGCACGCGCGGTCGGGGGCCTGTGACGTCCTCCAACTCCACGTCGTCGGCTTCGAAGCGGAGGTCGCCGCCATCGCTGACGAACACGTCGATGAGGTTGCGCACGAGCACCTGTTGGGGGCAGAAGCGTCCGTCGCCGTGGTCGTCCGTCACGTACGTGAAGCGCCGCGTCTCGCCGTCGATGCGGAAGTTCAGCGCCGGCTCGAAGGGGACGCCTCCGAGAACCCGGTCCGCCAGGCCCCATTCGCGGAACATGCGCGCGGCCCGGGAGTCGATGACCCCTGCGCGCTGGCGCTGCTCGACGTACTCGCGGCTTCGCCTCTCCAACACGACGCAGTCGATCCCGCTGCGCAGGAGGAGGTTGCCCAGAGTGAGGCCGGCGACACCCGCGCCTACGATCACGACGGTGGTGTGTTCGTCCGTTATGGACATGGATGGTGCTCCTTAGCGCTTTGGTTCCGGGCAGGTTCTGGGCAGGCCCGCGGTTTGTGCTCGCGGCCGCACCGCGCCGCGCGGTGACGGTCGTCGGAGGCGGCCCGCTCGGCGTGTTTGGCGCACGGGGGCGTGGCGACATACCCTTAAGCGAAGTCTTCACTACGCATCATACGTAGTGCTCACTACGTTTGCACAAGGGGTCCGGTATGCGCCGCGATGGAGCCGCCAACAGGGAGAAGGTCCTGCTGGCCGCCGAGCACGTGTTCGCCGAGAAGGGGGCCGCCGCCTCCACCGACGAGGTCGCCCAGCGGGCCGGGGTCAGCATCGCCACCGTCTTCCGGAACTTCGCCACCAAGCAGGACCTGATCGAGGCCACCGCGGTGCGCCACTTGGAGAAACTGACCGTCGAGGCGTTGCAGCTCGCCGACAGCCCGGACGCGGGCAAAGCCCTCGCCTCCCTGATGAAGACCCTCGCGGCGGCCGGGCCGGTGAAAATGACCCTGCTGGACCTGCTGCCACCCCACGACGACGACGGAGAGGGCCTGTCCCGGCCGGTCACCGAGGCTGCCGACACCTTCCGTGCCGCCCTCGACGGCGCGCTCCACCGCGCCCAGGCCGCAGGCGCCGCGCGACCCGACGTCACGGGCGACGACATCTCCCTCCTCCTGCGCGCCCTCGCATACGCCACAGACCTCAGCGAAGGCGAAGCACTCGACCGGGCTGTGGGCATCGTCCTGGACGGCCTCGGCGTCCCGCACTGACACCCGGCATCTTCCGCCCACGTGGACCATCCGCTCGGCGCCACGGACTCACCGTTCGACGCCGGCCTTCGCACCGCCCCGTCGCGGCTCGTCCGTGGCGTTCCTGTCGCGCAGGGGCCGCAGGCCGCCGGGTAGGTCCGACAGGTCTGGCAGGTCGGGAAGTTGGAAGGCCTAGCGGCCCAACAAGTTGATGTCGCGGCGCAGGAACGGTGGGAGTCGGGCGACGCCCTCATCGCGGCCCTCGAAGCCGTCCACGCGGAGCTGGGTGAGAGCACCGAGTCTGTACTCACCTGGGCCGTCTCGCCCCTCACCCCGAAACCGAGCAGATCCGACGGCTCATCGACGACCAGTTCGGCCTCGACGGCTTGCCTTGTTGGAGGGATTGCTGACGTTCCTACGCGCCGACCACCGGGTGCGAGATCGGTTCGGGCACCGGGTTGGCGACCGCGTTGAGGGGCGTTCCGCCCAGGCTCCCGCCGACCAGCAGTACGGGGCCGTTGTGGTGCGCCCGTTGGAAGGTCGGCCGCGATGGCGCGGTGGCTACGCAGCCCCAGTTCGCGTGGTAGGGGCTGCCGAGTAGAAGGAGTTGCTCCCGGGGCCGTGGACGGGAATGAAGGTGGGTGTACCGCGCCTCCGCTCGTTCCGCCCGCGCGATGGAGGGACCCGCGCCGACCGCGGCGCCCACCCCTTTCCCAGCCCTCGATCCCGAACCGTCCGCGGCCTTCCTTCCGCACTCCGCGCCAGCCCACTTCTTGATGAACGTCGTGACGATGGCAGGGCGGACGGTGGTCGGTCCATGGTTCCTAACCGATCCCGGTGGTTGTCGACAGCAGCGACAGGAGCAGGGCCGCGAACGTGCCTGTGGCACCGTAGAGTCGCACTTCGCGCCGGTCGTCATGCCGACGAACGTACAGCGCGGTGGCCGTGGCGAACGCCAGGCCGCCGGCGATGAACCAGGGTCCCCACAGGTACGGTCGGCTGCGCACCGAAGGTGCTGCCCGTCGTCCAGACGAAACTGGGCACCGCGAACACGAGCCCCCATGCTGCCGCGAGGCGTCCAGGCCACTTGTTCAGACGGCGACGGGGCGCGCAGTTCGGGACCGGGTGCTCTGTGTTGCGTAACGCAGGCGTGCTCGACATGGCTGGCGCTTCGTGCGGCGTCGTGGTGTGGGCGTGCAGGCCGCCGTTCGTCGATCTGTATGGCTCACGGTACAGATTATCTGTACCGTGAGCCATACAGATTGGGGGATCATGGAAATCAACGAGTGGATCCAGCAGCTGCCGAAGGTGGAGCTGCACGTACATCTCGAGGGTTCGCTCCGGCCCGCGACGCTGTTCGCGCTGGCGGAGCGAAACGGCGTCACTTTGCGGGCGGGCAGCGCCGAGGAGCTCACCGAGCTGTACCAGTTCGGCAGCTTCGAGGACTTCGGTCGGCTCTTCATGACGGGGCTGAAGGTGTTGCGGAGTGCGGAGGACTTCGCGGACGCCACGGTCGCGCTGGCCGCCGAACTGGCGGCGCAGAACGTCCGCTACGCGGAGGTGACCACCTCCCCGATGGGGCACCAGCACCGCGGCATCGCGTTGGCGGAGTATGCCGCGGGGCTCGACGAGGGACGTCGCCGCGCCCGTGCCGAGCACGGAGCGGAGATCGGCTGGATCTGCGACATCGTCCGCAACGCCGAAGACCCCGACGCCCACAGCACGGTCGACTTCCTGCTGGGCCCGGCCGCTCCCGAAGCAGTGGTCGGACTGGGGCTGGGCGGCGTGGAACACGGTTTTCCGCCCGAGCTGTTCGCCTCCTCGTTCGCCAAGGCCAAAGCCCACGGACTGGCTGCACTCCCGCACGCCGGAGAGACCGCAGGCCCCGAGAGCATCTGGGGTGCCTTGCGGGTGCTCAAGGCAGATCGCATCGGGCACGGCATCCGCTGCCTGGACGACCCGGCTCTCGTCGCGCATCTTGCCGAGGGACGGATCCCCCTGGAGGTGGCACCCACCTCCAACGTGGCCCTGCGCATCGCGAAGGACGCGGAGAGCCACGTGCTGGGCGAACTGGCCCGCGCGGGGCTGGCGGTGACACTCAACACCGACGATCCCGCCTACTTCCAGACCACGCTGAACGACGAGCTGCGGACGGCTCATGACCTGCACGGGTTCTCTCGCCAGGCATTGCTGGACGCCCAGGCCACCGCACTGCGTGCCTCCTACGCCCCGGCCTCGACCAAGACCGCCATCGCCCGTGAACTCCAGGCGATCAGCCCGTGAACGACTTCGATGTGAGCGCGGTCAGCACTGCCTAGAAGGAGGAATTCACCGTGGCACGCCCCCCAGGGCCGGACCGCCCGTTGTACGTGCGCATCGCGATGTCGCTCAAGGGCCGTATTCTGGCCGGGCACTACCGTCCCGGGCAGCGGCTGCCCAGCGAGGACGACCTCGCCGCGGCCATGGCAGCCAGCCGCAGCACCGTTCGCCAGGCACTGAGCGAACTGCGCGACGCGGGGTACGTCGTCAGCCGCCGTGGCTCGGGGAGCTACGTGGCCGACCCGCTGCCCATAGAGCCGCTGTCCCCACAGTCGGGGCCGGTCTACACCGGCTTCCTCGACGACTTGGACGACGAAGCCCACCAGGTCCGCGAACGCGATCGCGTCCAAGACACGCTCCGCGCCGACTCTGCTCTGGCCGCGCACTTGAAGGTCCCGGTGGGCTCACGCGTGGTGCGCTACCGCGCCACCAGGCTCCGCAGCAGCGTTCCGTACGGCATTGCGACGGACATCGTCCCCCAAGGCGTGGCCGACCGCATCACTCCCGACGTGCTCGCGGCAAGCCCCACCGTCGTCGACGCGCTGACGCTGGCAGGCAGACGGGTCGCCGAAAGCCTGCAACGCGTCGAACCCGCCTTGTTGGACGTCGAGGACGCCGAACGCTGCGGGGCCTCCCCCGGTGACCCCGCACTGGCCATCACCGGCATCGCCTACGACGCCGACCACGTCCCCGTCAACGCCTACACCCTGACGGTGATCAAGGGCTACGGCATCGGCCTCCACCTCACCCGCGTGGAACCAGCGTCGTAGATGAGCGCGGGCCTTCGAACGTCAACGTGCTGCCGGTGTGCGGAGACTGGAATCGCTCACCGGGCACCACGTGCGGATCTGGCGCCACCAGAGGTGTGACGGCACCCGGTTCCTCCGGCCTCTTCGGCGGGCCGGGCTGCTGCGCTGCCGTCGTTGTCGGCCCAGTGCTCCGCGGCCAGGGGGAGGCCGGCGACTTGCTGGTGCAGGGTGGCGAGGGAAGCGGCGAGGTGTCCTTGGCCGGTGGCGTTGGATTGAGGCGGGGTGTGACTGGTGACGGCGAGGGCGTGTCGCCAGTAGCGCAGCGGGAACGAGCCGGCGTGCGCTGCGTGGCGGAACTGGCTGCGGAGGTGTCCGCGGAACGCCGGGGTGTCGTCATGGCCGCTGATGCGGGCGTAGGTGCGTACGAAGTGGTCGATGGCCTCGGCGCGTCGGGCCGGGCAGCCGGAGGCCAGGGCCTCGGTGGCCAGTGTGCAGGCGTCCATGATGCCGGAGTAGAACGACGCGACGTCGCCGACCTGGTGGCTCTGCGGCTGGCGACGCCGGTCGTCTTTGCTGGTCAAGGCGTGGAGTTCGGCGTAAGCGAGGGCGGTCGTGCTGTTCGGGGTGACTGGTGGTACGGGCACCGCGCCTTCTATGACTGCCTGGGTCAAGTGGTGCGGCAAACTGGTTGGGAGCGCCCAGTGCCAGTATCGGACCAGGCGGTCGTGGGCCTCGTCGAGCTTGCCCACCTCGGCGAGCAGTGCGAGGCGGCGAAGTCGTTCCGGCTCGGGGCAGTCGTCCAGGGTTCGCAGCATCCCCTGACGCCACGTCAGCTCACGCAGGTGTGCCTGGACGGTGTCCAGTTCGCGGGTGACGAGGTCGGCCAGGGAGTGTTCTCCCGTCATCACCGTGGCGATCGCGGCGATCGGGGTGTCGAGCGCGCGGAGGCGCTGAATCAGTCGAAGCCGGGGCAGCGCGTCCGCGGCGTACCTGCGGTGGCCGCCTCGGCTGCGTCCGCTCTCGGGCAGCAGCCCTATGTCGGAGTAGTAGCGGATGGTCTTCACCGGCAGCCCGGTGCGTGCGGCCAACTCGCCGATGCCCACCGTGTCCTCACCTTGTGTGCCGTGCGTCACAGTTGGTTGAACCTCCACCGCGCAGGAGCCGTTAGCGTCCACGGCGACCGCCGCCTCCGGCCCGCCCGGGGCGGCACTCGCCGAGGAGGATCATCACATGCGGATTCTGATCGTCACCGCCGGTTCGCGCGGGGACGTCGCACCGTTCACGGGCCTGGGGCGGCGTCTGCTGGACGCCGGGCATCAGGTCGCCGTGGCCGCGCACCCGCCCTTCGCCGGACTCGTAGCCGGGTGCGGCCTCGAGCACCGGCATCTGCCGGGAGATCCGCAGGAGTTGATCCGCGCCCGCGCTCTGGCGACGTCACCGGAGGAGGCGCGGACGGTGACCTCGACGTTCTTGGACCGGTTGGCAGAGGGGGTGGTCGCGGCCGTGGCGGAGGGCACCGACCTGGTGCTCACCGCGTTCGGCCCCGCATCGCTCAGCCAGGCGGCCGGCGAGGCGTTCGCAGTCCCCGTCATCGGTACCTACCTCGCGCCGGCCTTTGCCACGAGGGAGTTCCCGCTGCCCGGCGTGCCGAGCGCCGACGACCTGGGGCCGGACGACAACCTCGCCACGGGCCGGGCGCTGCTGGCGCAGGCCGGAGCGCTCCAGGAGGGTGTCCTGACGCGGCTGCGCGCCCGGCTCGGGCTGCCCGACGCCGCGGCGTCGGCGCAGGCAGGAAGAATCCGGCCGGTCTTCCACGGGTTCAGCCCACGAGTGGTACCGCGCCCGGCGGACTGGCCGCCCGAGGTCGAAGTGACGGGTTACTGGTGGCCTGCCCGGTCGCGCGGTTGGCGGCCGCCGGCCGAGCTGGTCGACTTCCTCCAGGCCGGTCCGCCCCCGGTGTTCATCGGGTTCGGCAGCATGGCACCGGGCCAGGGGGAACGGTTGGGCGAGCTGGTGGCGGCGGCAGTGGCCCGGGCGGGGGTGCGCGCGGTGGTGCAGGCGGGGTGGGCCAGCCTGAACGCGGTCGGCGATGACGTCCTGGCGATCGGCGACCTCCCGCACGACTGGCTGTTCCCCCGCACGGCCGCCGTCGTCCACCACGCCGGGGCGGGCACCACCGCGGCCGGACTGCGCGCCGGGGTGCCCGCCGTGCCGGTACCCGTCATGGCCGACCAACCGTTCTGGGCGGCCCGGCTGCACCGGCTCGGAGTCGCCCCGCGGCCGCTGCCGTTCCACGAGCTCACCGCCGAAGCCCTCGCCGAGGCAATCACCGCCTGCGTGGCCGATCCGGCCCACCGGCAGCGCGCGGCCGAACTCGCGCGCCGCATCGCCACTGAGGACGGCACCGCCGCGGTACTGGCTCGCATCGACGCTGCGTCCGACGGACGAAACCCTACGGGCGAGTGAGGGGCCCGGTGTCAGCAGCCACCCGAGGCCGTGGTGGAGGCGATCGACGCGGTGATCGCGGCGTCGGAGTTGCGCCGCGCCGCCCGGTCGCCCGCGCGCTTGGCCTCCTCCAGGCCGGCACCCCGAGAGCCCGCCGCCATGGTGGCCTCCATACGGCGCCGTTCTACCAACTCGGCACGCTGGCGCTTCAGTTTGCTCAGGAACGACATCATGATCCTCGCGTTTCCCTTGTCACGGTAACCAAACATCCTGCCGCCTCCCACCCTACGGCGGACGTACGACAAGACCCCTCGCCTGAGCCGCGCACCGCACCAACCGCCACTCGCAGCACCGGCATCAGTGCCTACAGCTCCGCTTCTCCTGGCTGCCCGAAGACCCGCCGCGCCCTCCCCCGATCTGCACGTCATGGATCCCCGCCTCCCGCCGGCGCATCAACCCCATGTCGTCGAAGGGGCCTTCGCCCGCCGTACAGCGGCGGAGGTATGGGGCACCGTCCGCACGGCCGGCAGTCGGGGTGGCCAGAAAGAGCACACGGCCCGCCAGGCGGAGGCGAAGTCCAGGACGCGGCCGTCGGTGTCCGCCACCGACCGGCTGATGTCCTGGCGTGCCGTCATGCCTCGCGGCCAGAAACGGACGACACCGGCGGCAGCTAGGCCCCGCCCGCCTGCGGACCCTCCTCAACCACACCAGAGCGGAGACCACCACTGAACCGGAACGGCAGAGGGAACGACAGAGGGAACGGTGCAGCGCGTCCGGGAGCGGCTCCGAGCTGCTGTCGGCGCGCTCGGCCCTCTCCAGCAGGGTCTCGTCTCGGACGCGCTCGCCTGCGGGCGGCGCCGGCGGGCCGTGCAGCGCGGGACCACGACATGGCCACCCGGACGACGACGTCGAACGCACCGCGCCGCACCCCGTTCCTGCACGTCGCGCTCGCCTTGCAGGCCCTGACCATCTTCCTTCAGGCGGTCTCCGCCGGACTGCTGCTGACCGCCTCCTACGGCGAGACGCTGCACGGCGTGGGAGCCCGCGTGATGTACGGGGCGTCGATGCTGTACCTGCTCGCGGCGGTGCTGGCGTGGAAGCCGGGCGGCGGCTCGCCCCGGCCCGTCTGGCACGCGTCGGGTTTCCTCGTACTCGCTTCGGCCCAGGTCGCGCTCGGCACCGCGTACGTCCCGTCGGTCCATCTCCCGCTGGGCGTGCTGATGTTCGGTCTGAGCGTGCTGGCGCTGGCCCGGCGCTGAAGTCCGGTCCGCTTCGCCGTCAACCACCAGACGGATCCCCGGTGTTGATGGTAACGAGCTTGTCGACCACGGCACGCACCGTCGGTTCGTCGAGGCCCTGGTCGAAGCCCTGGTCGAAGCCCCGCAGGCCGCTGTGGGCGAATGCGGCGAGACGCCGGGACCGCGCTCACAGGGAAGCCGTCGTGACGTAACCGATGCCCGACTCGCCGCCGAGCCGCGAGCGAAGACGCCGCTGGTCGCGGACGAAGGTGGTGACCCAGCTCAAGGGCGTCCCCGTGGGCCAGAAGTTCTCGGAGTCAACGTGAGGCGCCCTTCTTGCCGGTGGCGTGGTGCGGTATGCAGGTGTCCTCTGTTGGAGGTGGAGCCCCAGTGAGCGCTGAGGACAGTCGGCACGGGCCCAACGTGCCAGTGAGCATGACGCGTTTCGATGAGGTCTACACTCGGCCGGATCCGCGGTCGTACTTCGTCGCTCTGGGGCCGCTGGGGTATCAGACGCCCCATCACGCCCAGAGTGTCTTCCGCCGCCTTCTGCCGTTCGCCGGCGCGTCGGACGACCGCAAGCACCCGACGGATCATGAGACCGAGGCCGTGGTCCTGGACATCTGTTGCTCGTACGGCATCAACGCGGCCCTCCTCAACCACCACGTGACGTGGGAGGAGCTGCACGAGCGCTACACCTCACCCTCGGTCGCCCGCATGACGACCGAGGAACTGGTCGAGTCGGACCGCCGCTACTACGCAGCACGCCGCCGCGAGGACGCCGTCTGCGTCGTCGGCCTCGACATCGCCGCTCCGGCCCTCGCCTACGCGCGCGCCGTCGGCCTGCTGGCGGCGGGGTTCGCCGAGAACCTGGAAACCGGTGCGCCGAGCCCGGCGCTGTACCGGGCCACACGCGGGGTGCGTCTGGTCACGGTGACCGGCGGGGCGAGCTTCCTGTCTGCCCGGACCTTCAAGTCGCTGCTGGCGGGCAGGCTCGACCCTCCTTGGGTGGCCGCCTTCGTCCTGCGCACCGGCTCCTACGGCGCGATCGCCGAGGGCTTGGGGCGGTTCGGTCTGACCACGCAGGAGTACACCTGCCGCACCTATCCACAACGGCGCTTCACCGATGCCGACGAACAGCGGGGCGCCGTCGCCGCCGTGCACGCAGCCGGCAACGACCCGCGAGGCAAGGAGACCGACGGCTGCTTCCACACCGCCCTGCACCTGTCGCGGCCGGCCGCGCACGCTGCCGCCCACCCGCTACGCGCTCTGCTGCATGACGGGTGAGCGCCTGGCCCGGGAACCACCGAGGTCCGGCACCGTCCGCGCGGTCCTGCCGCGGGCGGAGGATCGCAGGCGGGCAGCCGCGGACCGAAGCGTCAGGTCGGAGGTCTCCGGGGCCGCCGCCGGCCGCATATGGCGCGTTTGATGGTCTTGACGCGGTTGACGTGCCCTTCCAGGACGTCTGAGTTCCAGGGGAGGGTGCGGCTGGCGGTGACGGCCTGAAAGTCGAGGCGTAGGCCCTTTGCGAAGGCGGGGACGGGGGCTGGCGCGTCGCGTTCGGCCTCGCGCAGGGGCCGTTCAGGGGGTGCCACGGGGCCGGCCGTGGATCGGTTGAACTCAGCCAAAGGCCGTAGCACATGCTGGACGGACACGTACGGCTGACGATCTACTCTCCGCCATGGGTATACAACCGCATGCGGTGACCCCGCGCGAAGACTTCCATCGCCTCTACTCGGCTGCCCAGGTGGATGCAGTCGCCGATTCCCTCAGCCTCCGCGCCGAGTTCCCCTACCAACTGACCTACCTCGGCGAGGGAAGCGAGATGTGGCGGGCGGGCGAAGTGCCGTC
>NZ_BAAARK010000048.1:0-46141 GCF_039532155.1 Streptomyces lunalinharesii | reverse complement strand
CGCGCTCCACGCCGTCGAGTCCGAGCGCCCGCGACAGCGCCTCCACGACGTCCTCGCTGATCGTCGGCTGCCGCCCCTGCTCGATACGGCTGTAGTGGTCCGGGCTGAGCCCCGCGAGCACGGCCAGCTCCTCGCGGCGCAGTCCGGGCACCCGCCGCGGCCCGGGGAACGGCTCAATCCCTGCTTGTGCCGGGGTCAGGCTGTCCCGCCGCGAACGTAGGAAGGCCCCGAGTGCCGCACGGTCCGCTGCCATGCCCACCAGCATAGACAGCGTCACGATCGCCTGCCTGGTCATACCGTGACCAGGCAACGCTCGCACTGGTACCCCGCCCGGAACCGGTGTTGCCTGGCGGGCATGACCCAGACACTCACCGGCCGCACGGCCCTCGTCACCGGATCGACCAGCGGCATCGGCGCCGCCACCGCGCACCGCCTCGCCGCCGAAGGCGCGCGGGTCATCGTCACCGGCCGCGACACCGCTCGCGGCGAGACCGTGGTGAAGGAGATCCGCGACAACGGCGGCGACGCCTTGTTCATCGCCTCCGACCTCACCGCCACTCCGGACGCCCTGCGCACGTTCGCCCGGGAAGCCACCGACGCCGCGGGCGGCATCATTGACCTGCTGGTGCACAACGCCGCGGTGTGCCCGGCCGTGGACACGCTCGCCCTGTCCGACGCGGACCTTGAGCGGACGCTCGCGGTCAACATCCGCGCCCCGCACGTCCTCACCGCCGCGCTGGCACCCGCGATGACGGAACGCGGCCGCGGCGCGATCGTCGTGGTGGGCTCGTGGATGGCGGAGGTCGGGCACGCCTTCGTCGGCCTCTACTCCGCGTCGAAAGCCGCCGAGGCGCAGCTCGCCCGGAGCTGGGCGGCCGAGTTCGGGCCGCGCGGCGTCCGCGTCAACACCGTCGCGCCCGGCGCCACCCGGACGCCGATCAACGACGATTCAGCCGGCGTCATCCGCCGCATGACCGAAAACCTGCCCGCCGGGCGCGCCGGCACGCCGGACGATATCGCGGCTGCGGTCGCATGGCTGGCCTCGGACCAGGCAGCGTACGTGCACGGCGCCACGATCGCGGTCGACGGCGGCATCACCGCCACCCGCGCGAGCTGACGAACCCGCACGCCACCAAGCAGTCTGAGAGCAAAATCCGACCCGGCCTTCCTTCTGTGTGGACGCCGCGGCCGCCTTGATCACCCCGACGCGCGCCGTGCCGCCAGGCCGGACCAGCACGCTGGCCTCGCCATGCACTACCGCCCTCGTCGCCTTCGGCAGGCGGCTCCGGCAGGCGGCTCCGGCAGCTCGGGCTTCCCGTCCTGACTACCGCTCTGCACCCGGGTGGGCGGAGCGGCCCGCCGATCCAGGTTGGGGAAAGGCGCTGGTCATGTCCTGAAAGCTGTGCGCGTGCTGCCGCACGGATGATGAGATGGCACGGGGTCAACCACGATGAGAGGGGGTCCGTCCGACCGTTGACGCTGGCTTGGGTGAGCCGGCATTTGGAGGTCGGTGAATGGATCATCAAGACGGAGGCGCTGCGCGGCGGGCCGGACTCCTGCAGTTGCCGTGTTGCCGTGTTGCCGTTGGAGGAACGGGCCCGGGTCAGCGAGGACGACGCCGAACGCGCGGCCGCCGGGACCACGGCGGCACTGCTGCGCTGAACGCTCGACGATCGACGTGGTGAGCGTCCGGTGCGCTCGTCCTGGGCATCCCCGCACGGCCAGCTGCCGGCGACGGTCACCAGCCCTCGCTCGGCTCTACGGATCGCCGTCATGGGCGCGCATCGGGACCCCATCTCGACCTCGATCGAGAACGCAAACGGTGAAGGCCCGGTGGGATCCACCGGGCCTTCACCGTCATCAGTAGCGGGGACAGGATTTGAACCTGCGACCTCTGGGTTATGAGCCCAGCGAGCTACCGAGCTGCTCCACCCCGCGACGGCACACCGAACCCTACGGCACCGCGCCGGATCGACCGAATCGACTTCCGCCCCGGCCTGACGTCGCCGGCAGCGGGGCACGGGTCGGTCCTGGGGCCGATGCTCCTTCGCCGGCTGTGGCTCGTCTCCGTCCCGGTTGTGCTCCCCCAGCACCCCGGGACTTCGCCTACGGTCCGAGAATGCAGTGGTGGACGTTAGCAAGTGCCGTCGTCGGCGCGGTCATCGCGACGCTTTCCAGCGCCTACCTCGACCGCCGAAGGTGGCGGCGAGACCAACGCGATCGACTCGCTGAGGTGCGCAGAGAGTTGTACGGCGAGTACTTGGCCTGCTTGTCGAAGGTCCGTAACTCCTTCCGGCTTCTGGCCCGCACCCCGGAACTCGACGCCACCGAGCGGGAGAGAACGGCTCGAGAGAGCTTCGCTCCGTGCTACGAGATCCGCTATCAGATGTCCATCACTGCATCTGCGGCGGTCGTCACGACGTCGGAGGCAGCGTTTCGCCGACTGAGGGACGTCCGCGACATCGCGGCGCAGGGCACGCTGGCTGGCGATGAGCGGTATACCGGCGGCCGGGGAGCGTACGAGGAAGCCCTCACGAGGCTCCGCACCGCGATGCGGAGTGAGCTCGGAGCCGACGAGCTCAGCTGACCACCTCCGCGACGTACAACCGCCGGGTGCCTTCCCGCTGATGGCTTCGGCGGGGGACGGTGTCGCGGCCGGCCCCGACCAGGCCCGGGCGCTCGCTGAGCAATCGGCAAGAGCTGTGGACTAACCCCTCGACTGCGATCGCTGTCCAGACCAGCTGAGCGAGGACATCGGTGGGGAGGGACCCGTCGACGGCCAGGTCGCAGTGGTCAGGGACCGGCTCGGCGTGCTGATCGTGGGCGGCGCGCCGGTGGTTGAGGTAGTTGCGGAGTCTGCCTGGATCCGCATCGCGCGTGTGCCTGCGGAGCCGGACGTTCAGGTGGTGGAATCCGACGGGCGGTCAGTGAGCGGGCACCTCGAACCCGAGGGCGGCCAGGGCTTCCTCGGCGGCCTGCTGGTCCTGCTCGTAGCTGCCGCCGGAGATTCCGAGGCCGCCGACGCACTGGCCGTCGTCGATGATCGGGTAGCCGCCGCCGACCGCCATCAGACGCGGGTGACCGGCCAGCGGCGCGACGCGCGCGTTGGCCAGGTAGTCGTTCCACGTGTGGGTGGGGATGTGGAAGGAGGCTGCTGTCCACGCCTTGTCGAGGGCGACCTCGGCGGTGAGGAAGGGGGCGTCGTCGGCCCGGTCGAACGCCTTCGGATGCCCGCCCGCATCGGTGACGGCGACGGCTGCCGTGAAGCCGAGCCGGGCGGCCGCGGCGTGCACCGCCGCGATGAGCGCGCCGGCCGCCACCTGGGTGATCGAGGAGGAGGGGGCCGACTTCTGAAGTATGTCGGTGCTCATGAACATTCCTTTGTCGCTGTGCTGTGCAGGTGGTGGGTGAAGCGGTCGGGGCCGCGTCAGCGCAGTGGTGAGGCGGAGGTGGGGACCACGCGGGTGACGACGGTCTTCTCGGGAATCAGCAAGGCGTTGACGGCCGGTCCGATCTCGTTCTTCCAGCGGTCGTGGTCGTAGACCGCCTTGTACAGGGCCTTGCTCTGGGCCTCGTCCTCGAAGCGGCGGATCCAGACGTAGCCGTCCTGGTCCTGGTCGTCGACGAAGGAGGCGGTCACGTCCATGCCCAGCAAGGTCTGGAACGGGATGACGACGCCCTCCATGTAGCGCACCCACTCCTCGCGAAGTCCGGGCTGCGCCTGGTACCGGCGGATCTCGTAGTACATGGTGCGACTCCAAAGTGCGTGCTGAAGTGGTCAGTTGGTGACGGTGAGGACGAGCTTTCCGCGGGTGCGGCCGGACTCGCCGCGGGCGTGGGCCGTGCCGGCCTGCTCCAGCGGGAAGGTCTCCGCCACCTCGACGGCGACATGGCCGGCGTCGATCAGGTGGGCGATCGTCGCCAGGGCCGCGCCGTCCGGCTCGACCAGGAACGGGGTGACCCGCACGCCGGCCGCCTCGGCCCCCTGGGCCAGCTCCGGAGAGACGCCGGCCGGGATCGCGACCAGGAGGCCGCCGGGGCGCAGGACCTTCAGCGAGCGCGTGCTGGTCTGGTCGTGATCGTCGCCCACCAGGTCGATGACGACGTCGACGCCGGTGGCGGCGTCCTCGAAGCGGGTGGTGGTGTAGTCGATGGTCTCGTTGGCGCCGAGTTCCTTGAGCCAGGGGTGGCGGGCGGCGCTGGCGGTGGCGATCACGTCGGCGCCGAGGTGCCGGGCGAACTGGACCGCGAAGTGGCCGACCCCGCCGGCGGCGGTGACCAGGACGCGCTGGCCCGCCTGGACGTGCGCGGTGTCGACCACGGCCTGCCAGGCGGTCAGCGCCGCCAGGGGCACGGCGGCGGCGTGCACGTGGTCGAGGGCGGCGGGCTTGCGGGCGAACTGGCGGGCCGGGGCGGTCACGTACTCGGCGTAGGCGTTGGCGACGCGCGGAAACCACGGCATGCCGTACACCTCGTCGCCGGCCTTCAGCGTGGTCACACCGAAGCCGACCTCTTCCACCACACCGGACACGTCCCATCCGAGGGTGAACGGCGGCGGGCATCAGCATCGGCCGGATCATCGAGCCGGAGGAAGTCGCGGCGACGATCGTGTTCCTCGCCTCTCCACGGGCGGGTGCCATCACCGGAAGCGACATCCTTGTCGACGGCGGGGTCATCAAGACGGTCTGATGGCCGACGCCGTGGCAGCGCGGGCGGCAGATCCACCGGCTTCAACCGGGACCAGTACGCCCGCAGGAACGAAGCCGAACGCACCGTGAACGCCCTCAAAGGCTTCCGGGCCGTAGCCACCCGGTTCGACAAAGCGCAAGGTGCTCAGCGTTTTCCCCAGCGTGGACACTCCCACCTGCGCGGCCTCAGTGCGCAAGTTCAACTCCGTGGCCAGCGAGCTGGCTGACACGGTCGTGCTGTGCATCTCCGCCGACCTGCCCTTCGCGCATGCGCGATTCTGCGGATCTGCGGATCTGCGGATCTGCGGATCTGCGGATCTGGAGAATGTCCACAACTTGTCCGCCTTCCGCAACCGAGAGTTTCTTGCCGAGTACGGCGTGGCGATTGAGGACGGCCCGCTGGCTGGCCTCGCGGCCCGGGCTGCGATCGTGCTGGACGCCGCCGACAAGGTCGTGCACTCGCAACTGGTCCCGGAGATCTCCGAGAAGCCCGAATACGATGCCGCGCTGGCTGCCTTGAAGTAGGGACGGCATCGGCCCCACCACCCGTGCTAAGCGCTGGTGAGGCCGATGCCGTCTGCCGGAGCAGCCATCACCCTCACCCTTGCGGATGGGAGGAGGCGTTCGTGAACGTGTCCGGCCGCGGGCGATGTGGACGGGTGTACTCGTAGGCCTGCCAGCTCCTGGGTGAGCGGAACGGGATGACGTTGTCCGCTGTCGTGGCCGAGACCGGGTCGGGCTGCGTGGGCGCGTTGGTGTCCCGGGTGAGAATGGCGCTGGCCAAGGCCAGCCGGGTCACCAGGTCGCGTAGGTGCCGTAGTTCCTCGTTCTGGTTGGCGATGGTCTTCTTCAGCCTGGTGACTGTCTCCCTGAGCCGTTTCTCCGGCGCTGGTACCTGTTTCGTCTCGGCGCGGACTCGTTCGAAGAACTCGTTCTTCAGGTCCGCGTGCTGCTCCTGCGGGGCCATGCGGTGAACTCCGGCCTCGGCGGCGAGGGCGACGACGGTGAGGCCGCCATTGGAGGCGGTGGCCTCACCAGCCAGGAGCCGGTCCATGGCCTCGCGTATACGGGTGCGTTCGCCCTGGTGCTGGGTTCATGCGAGGTCCTTGGCAGGCTGGGCGGTGGCGTCGTGGGTGTCGGCCATGGTGCGGAGCCTGTCGGCGTTGAGCCGGAGGCGATTGCCCAGGGGGCCGGGTGCGGCGCCGGCGAGCTGGTCGATCTCGTCAGCGCGTTCGCGGAGTTGACGTGCGTGCGCGTCGGTGTGGACAGTGTTGCCGCAGCCCTGCTGGCAGGCTTACTGCCGCGGCGCGGTCGCATCTGGAACCCTCAGGTGGGAGCCGCCCCGGACGATTACGAATGATCGAAGGGGGTGGGGGCGTGGCCTTCCCATATCTGGCGGGATGTCTGTTCGGGGTAGGGCAGAGTCTTCGATTCGGCGTCCAGGACGCGGGTGAGGTGCCCGCCGGGTCGGTGGGCGGACCAGCCCGCGTCGCCGGTGGTGACGAAGCGGACCCATGCCTCCTGGAGTTCGCGGGAGAGCGCGACGGCCTCGGGAGGAGGCTCCTCGCCGATGAGCTGGGTGGCGACGGGGCTGTCCAGCGTGCCGAACGCCAGGGGCATGTCGAGGCTGTGGCAGGCGCCCAGGATACCGCCGAGGGCCGGGGCCACCCAGCACAGTTCGAACAGGTACGAGGTGCCGCCGGCTGCGGCGTTCGCCTCGGCCAGCTTCTGTGACGGCATGCGGAAGAGGGCGTCGGAGTACACCGTCTCCACCAACTCCTCCGGGCCTGCCTGCGGGAACGCGGCACGGTAGGCCCGCGCGCCGTCCGGCTGAGGGGCGTGCAGTTCCAGGGCTGCCTGGGCGTCCTCCTCGGTGAAGGTGCCATACCGTCCGCTCACGACGCTGAAGTACCGGAATTCGTCCCGGGTGTGGCCGACGAGCAGTTCGGTCCCGCTCGCGCGCGCGGCGGTCAGCGCGGGCCAGGGCGTTTCCGGGAGGACCTCGCCGTCGACGACGGGGCACAGCGCGGTGCCGGTGTCCGTGAGGCGTCCCCAGCTCTCCCGGTGCGCGTGGAGGCCGGCGTTGAAGGAGGTGAGCTCGGCGGCCAGGTGCCATGGGTCGATGTCGCGCAGGGCCTCGGCGGTGGGGGCCGCCGCGCCGAGCCGGTCCGCGAACGCGGCGGTGACCTGCCGTGCCAGCGCGGGGGTGCTGTGCAGCGCTGGCACCGAATGGGCGATGGCCCGCCGGAACAGGCCGCGCGCGGACTCCATCGTCAGCAGGGCGGCGACCGAGCCCGCCCCGGCGGACACCCCGCCCACGGTGACCCGGCCGGGGTCGCCTCCGAAGGCGGCGATGTTGCGCTGCACCCACTCCAGCGCCGCGATCTGGTCGAGGAATCCGCGGTTGGGCGGCACGTCGTCGAGGAACGCGAATCCCTCCGCGCCCACGCGGCAGTTGATGGTCACCACGACGATTCCCGCCTCGGCCAGCGCTGCCGGGTCGAACATCGGGTCGCTCGACGCCGCCGAGAGGTAGCCGCCCACGGGGATCCACACCAGCACCGGCAGTCCCGCCGCGCCGGGATCCGGAGTGCCGACGTTGAGCGTCAGCCAGTCGGTGCCCTGCGGGGGCACGTCGATCGGCAGGGACAGCGGCACCGCGGGGCCGAACTCGACCGCCTGCCTCGTCCCCTCCCAGCGGTGCGGCGGCGCGGGCGCGGCGAAGCGGAGCGCTCCGACCGGGGGCTGGGCGTAGGGGATGCCGCGGAACACCGCATGCCCCTGCCGCCTGCGCCCCTGCACCACGCCTTCCGTGGTTCGTACCTTCGGCTGTTCGGACATGTCGATGCCTCCGTCGGGTGGACTCCAGGATTATCGGTCAGGCGTATTATGTCGAGTGTATTGGAACACCTCGGGTACGAGGGAGGGGCTGGCGATGCCGAAACAGGTGGATCACCGCGGACGCCGCGAAGCGATCGCCCGCGCACTGTGGCGGGTGGTGGAGCAGCGCGGCGTCACACAGCTGACGATGCGCGTGGTGGCGCAGGAGGCGGGCATGTCACTCGGACAGCTGCAGCACTACTTCGCCTCCCGGACCGCATGCCCTCCTTCGCCATGGATTTCGCGTCCGAGCAGACCTCGGCGCGCGTACACCAGGGGCTCGAAAAGCTCGGTGACCGACCGCACCCCCGTGACGTGCTGCGACTGACGCTCGCGGAGATGCTCTCCCTGCACCGCCGCTCCAGGTCGGCATGATCGCTACCAAGGGAGTTCCGTCGCGTCCACTCGTGATGATCGTCTGCGCGCTGAGTTCGTCGGGTGCCGAGGTGAGCAGCGGGTCGAGCCGGGTCAGTGCCGATGCCGCCTGCGACCACGGGTAGACCACCATCCCGCTGTACACCGGGCCGATGCGGTGCAGCCGCACGACCGCGGCGGTGACGACCCCGAAGTTGCCGCCACCGCCGCGCAGGGCCCAGAGCAGGTCCGGCTCGTACTCCCCGTCGACGGTGCGCACGGCCCCGTCGGCGGTGACGAGTTCGGCGGCGACGAGATTGTCGCAGGCCAGTCCGAACCGCCCATCCAGTGGGCCGTAGCCACCGCCCAGGCTCAACCCGAGCATGTGCACCAGCCCGACCGTGCCGGTCACCGGCGTCAGGCCGTGCGACTCTGTCTCCCGGGCCAGCGCGTCCGAACGAACACCGCCGCCGATCCGGGCGGTCCGCGCCTCGACATCAACCTCGATCGTGCTCATCGCCGAGACGTCGATGACCAGGCCACGGTCGCGTACGGCTCGGCCGAGCCAGTCGTTGCCCCCGCTGAACACCGCCAACGGCAGCCCGAGTGCGTGGGCGATCCGGACGGCGGCCTGGACGTCGGCGGTGGTCCGGCACCGGGCGACGCAGGCCGCCCGGGACGACACGGCAGCGTTCCGCATCGGAACAGCGGCCTCCGTGACCAGCCGTGCGGGATCCAGGCCCCGGCGCGCCTCATGAGTGCCCCATGCGCCCAACGTCACGCAGCTGGCCAACCCCGACGACCCGAACACCTTGCTGACCACCAACCAGCCTGAGACGCACCCTGATGTCGCCGCTGCCGGTACGGCCACCTGACCGACGCCGCCGACGCTGCGGTGCTGTCCGGCGAACCCACCGTCGTGCGCGTGGACGACGAGGGCACCGCCGAGCCGGCCGCCGTCCCACGGTGGGAGCACCCTGCCGACTCCTCAGCGGGTCGCCGCCGAGGCCATCCCCCGCTCCGCCAAGACCCTGGGCAAGGAAGCCGGCCCCCGGATGTGCGGTGCTGGGCCGTGGCCGACCACAACCGCGCCGAGTCCCTGACTCTCCGTCTGACGACCCATGGCACAGCGAAGGCGGCAGGCGTACCCCGATGCCGTCACTCAGGCCCACGCCGGCTTCGTCGAACTCCGCATCGCTGAAGACCCGCAGCGGGCTTACCGCTAGCCGCTGCCTGATTGATCCCCGACGTCGGAGGCTGTGACCGGCAAGCCGGGCACGCAGAACCCATCTTTGAACTTCTGACGATCTCGATCTTGCGCCTCGTTGCTGGGCCCGCTGCGCTTCGCGCCCACCAGGCAGTGGCGTCTCAGCTTCAGCGGTATGTCAGAGGGCTCTGCGGAGAGCTTTCCGGTGCCCTACGCGCGGTAGTGGCGTGCCTTTCGGGTGTGGGATGGCGGGCGGATTCCGCTCGGTGCCGGGCGGCCCGGAGTTCCCCTTATCTCACACTCGCCGCATGAACCCCTGTGTCCACGCTCTAGGGGACGCCTCACTGCCTGGACGCGAGACCGCCCGGGCCGGTGAATTTCCTGGTCGCCGCAGCAGCTCAGCCGGTCCGGGTCGCTTCGATCACGCACATGGGGCCTGCCGTCGGACGGATCCGGTCCAAGCGGAAGCCGTTGGCGGCCAGGAGTTCGCGCCAGGCGGCGCTGGAGCGTTCGCGGCCAGTGAGCATGCCCAGCATGGTGAGGTCGAGGAGTCGGGCGATCTGAGGGGCGTCGCCCCGGTCCAGGACGGTCTCCACCAGCACCAGTCGAGCGTCCGGCACGGAGGCGGCCTGGTGGATCCGGTCGAGGATGTGCCCGGCCTTCTCATCGGACCAGTCATGGAGGACGAAGCTGAGCAGATAGCAGTCGCCCGGCGGGACCTCGGTGAAGAAGTCGCCGCCGGCCGTCGTGATCCGGTCGTCGACCTGGTGGGCGCGGAGCAGCTCGGGGGCGGCCTCGACCACATGGGGCAGGTCGAAGACGACACCGTGCAGTTCCGGGTAGCGACTCGCGAGGGTGACCAGCACGGTCCCGTCCGCGCCGCCGATGTCGACCAGTGTGTGAGCACCGTCCAACTCGACGGCGTTCACCGCGTCCTGACGGATCGCCTTGACGAAGTCGGTCATCGCGGCGGTGAACGTCTCCACCCGATCCGGCTTCTGGCCCAACCAGTCGAAGAACGGCATCCCAAGGGCGAGATCGGCCGCCGGCCGACCGGTCTCGGCGGTCTGCCACAGGTGACCGAACGGCTGGTAGTGGGTCTCCATCCAGGTGAGCGCGACGTTACGGACGGAGTCCGACACCCCCGAGGCCAGTGTGCGGCCCAGCCTGCCGAGCCGGACTTCCTCGGTCTCGGCGTCGTAGTCGAAGACTTCCTCGACAGCGAGCGCCTGGATGATCCTGGCCAGCGGCTCGGGCCACAGACCGGAGGACTCCGCCAGCTCGTGCAACGGCCGCGGCCCCTCAAGCAGTTGGTCCGCGATCCGGGCCCGGGCTGCGACGTAGAGCGCCTGCGAGATCTGGAATCCGCCGAGCAGACGGAGCATGGCGAGGGCGGGCGCAGGTTTCGTGGGGGCCAAGCCGGCGAGCCCGATCTCCATCGTCGTCCTTTCGTCGATCCGGTGAGACCGGATACCCCCGAATAGATTCCCAGCGTATCCAATCGACTACCCAACGCGACGGCAGGGGGAGGGGCACGGCCACTTCCCTTCCTCGTGAGGCACCGGCAGACCCTGAGGCAGCCCCCTCGACTCCTTGCCGGTGTCGCGCGGGAGCCTCCGATGCGTCGATTGCGACCTGGGCGTCGCGCTACATCACCGGCGAGAAGCTCCGCTCCGGATCACCCACATACGCGAGCAACTCGGCGCCCAGCTGGCTGACTTGATCACCGACACCGACCAGCTCGGCGACGTCAAACGGGGCGAACTGCGCGGGAGGATCGCCGACAAGCCCGGCCTGAACCACTCCCTGCCCCCGCCGACGAGCTCCACATCGACACCGCCAGGATCAAGACCGAGGAGAACCTCGACGGCAAGTACTTCCTGCACTGCTCCGACCCCAAACTCAAGCCCGCAGGACATCGCCCTGGACTACAAGCAGCTCCTGGAGGTCGAGCGCGGCGGGCGCGACATGAAACAGATCACCGACCTGCGGCCCGCTGAAGCAGCTCGTCATGGTCCGGCCGGTCGCCGACGCGACGTTCCAGGAAAACCTGGAGGCCGCCAAGGCGTACTACGAGGTGCGCTGGGCTCCGACCAGGCGCAAGAACTAGATCATCAGAGGTTCAAAGATGGATTCTCAGCACAAGGCCCGCCGCGGGCCTTGCCAGCCAACCCACCGAACAGGAGGTCCTTGCCTGACTTGCGTTTGCGTCCCTGATTCCGTCCGGTCAGCCGCGCAGAAAGGTGGCCGCCCGGTGCCCGACGACCAGGCACGGCGCCATGGTGTTCGCGGAGGTCACTCGGGGCAGTACCGACGCGTCGGCGACACGCAGGTTCTCCACGCCCCGGACCCGCAACTCGGCATCGACGACGACGTCGTCATCTGCCACCCGAAATGAGATGAGTTCTTATTCCCGCCAGGTGACCGCGCGCAGGTAGGCCTCGGCGAAGAGTTCGCAGGCCTCGTTCACGGGTGGGAGATCGGCGCCCCGCACGGGTTCAAGGACGGGGCGCAGGAGGGTGTGGGTGACTAGCGGGCCCAGTAGGAGCTGGACCAGGATCGGGAGTGGCAGCGGTCGTATCCGGCCCGACTCCACATGTGGCAGCAGGAGCCGGGCGAGGCTGTCGTACAGGCGCGGGAGGTACGCCCGCATCGCTCGCGCGGCGGGCCCGTCCGGCCGGCTGAAGAGGTCCGCGAAGATTGTCGGGAGCACGCGCGGCTCGCGGTCGAACGCCGTGATCACGGCTCGGTAGAGCGCCTGCACGGTGTCCTCCAGGCGCTCCGGCGGGTCGGTGGCCAGGGCCTCGAGGTCGGGCAATGGGCCGTAGCGTTCATAGACGGCGCCGAGCAGGCCGTCCCGGCCGTCGAAGACCGTGTGCAGGCTGGGAAGCGAGCACGCGGCTCGCTCCGCGACGGCGTCCAGGGTCATGGCGCCGAGTCCCCGTTCGGCGGCGAGTTGCGCGGCCGCCTCGATCGCGCGTTCGCGGACCGGTCGACGGCCGCCGGGGTCGATGCCTGCCCGCCGGACCGCCTCGTCCAGGGCGCCACGGGATCCCCCCAGCCGGCGCAGCAGCGTGCTGCGGGAGACGCCGGCCGCTGCGGCGATTGCTGTCAGCGGGACGTCCGCGACGTCCCGGTCGCGTTCCCTTGCCGCCGCCAGGGCGGCGGTCACCAGATCCTGCATCTGTTCGTGTTCCTGCACGTGGAACATGATACGCCTTGACATCTGAGACCGTTCCAAAGACTCTGTATGTGAGAGTTCCAGTCGGAGCGAGGGGAGAGTGCCATGAGCGTCGTCATCTCAGGGGGTGGACCGGCCGGCGTGATGCTGGGCCTGCTGCTGGCGCGGGCCGGAATCGAGGTGACCGTGCTGGAGAAGCACGGGGACTTCCTGCGCGACTTCCGTGGCGACACCGTCCACGCGTCCACCGTGCGACTGATGGACGAGCTGGGCCTGGGTCAGAAGTTCGCCGCGCTGCCGCAGAGCAAGCTCGGCAACATGGCGGTGCCCACATCGGACGGCGGCCTGACGCGACTGACCGACTTCGAGGCCCTGCCCGCGCCCTACAACTACATCGCGATGATCCCGCAGTGGGACCTGCTCAATCTGCTCGCCCAGGAGGCCCGGCGAGAGGCATCGTTCACCCTGCGGATGAACACCGCCGCGACCGGACTGATCCGGGAGGGCGGCAAGGTCGTCGGCGTCCGCCACCGCACCCAGGACGGCGAGGAGGGCGAGATCCGCGCCACCCTGACCGTCGCGGCCGACGGCCGCCACTCCGCACTACGCCAGGACGCCGGACTGGTGCCTCAGGAATTCCCGGTCCCATTCGACACCTGGTGGTTCCGGCTGCCCAGGCATGCCGCGGAGCAAGCCCAGGAGCCCCAGCTGGTCCCCGCGTTCCGGGCCGGCGAGTTCGCGCTGAGCATCACCAGGAACGACTACTTCCAGATCGCCTACTTCACCACGAAGGGATCCGACGCCCGTCTACGCACCGAAGGCATCGAACGCTTCCGGGCACGGATCGCCGACCTCATGCCGCAGTACGCGGACCGGGTCGACCAATTGCCGAGCATGGACGACGTCCACCTGCTCGACGTCCGACTCAACCGGCTTCCGCGCTGGTACGCAGACGGCGTCCTGTTCATCGGTGACGCCGCCCACGCGATGTCCCCGGCCGGCGGAGTGGGGATCAACCTCGCCATCCAGGACGCGGTCGCGGCGGCCACAATGCTCGCCGAACCACTGCGCCAGGGCCGGCTGACCACCGCCGACCTCGCGAAGGTCCAGCGGCGACGATGGCGGCCCATGGCGATCCTGCAACGCATGCAGCTGATGCTGCACGACGGCCTCTTCGCCCCGGTCCTCACCGGCCGCCGGCTCGGCCCGCCCACCTCGCTGGTCCTCGCCACCCGGCACCTCCCCGGCTTCCGCCAACTCCCCTCCCGGCTCGTCGCGTTGGGCCCTCGGCCGGAGCACGCCCCGGCCTTCGCCCGGCGCCCCCCGGCGGAGCCGGCGAGGGCGTAGCCCACCGGGCCCGGTGCTGGGCCCAAGACGGCCCCGTCCCGTTCCAGGGGCGGTCGGACACCACCCGGCGAATCGTCATCCGGCACAAGCTCCCCACACGAAATTCCTCGACCATCGATCACGCATCTGGCGTTCCGGAAGCAACGAACCCAGGTGAGGTGGATGCAAGTAGTGGTCACAACACCTCGATGTGGAAGTGTGGGACGGCGCGACCTGTTGGCTGGCAACGACGGGACGTCCGGCGATGCGCTCGCCGGGCACGCCTCCGATTCGCCGGGATATCGAGCGGACTTCCAGATCTGGAGATCCGTGACGGCCGCGTCTTCTGGGCTGCGCCGACCGCCATCGAGAAGGTCTGTCACGCTACGGGCAGGTGCCGTTCGGCCCGGCTCTGGCCGTGTTCAACGGCGCCAGCCCCGGCGGCGACGAGGTACGGGCCGCGTCCCCTCAGAGCGATCAGGCCACAGTGCCCGGGAGTCCACCGAGCCGACCCCACTCGGCCGCATCGGCCATTTCGATGAAGTCGCCGCCGCCGGCCTCCACTTGGCCCGGGACCAGAGTTCCTTCACCACCGGCGCGGCGCTGCTCGTCGACGGCGGCACCGCCCGGCTCTGGACCGGGACCAGGCCCGCTGCCACCGACCTGCTCCGTGCACGACTCGGGGCGTACCGGTGGCGGCGGAAGATCCCCGAGGGAGCTCTTGCCGGTTCACGCCATGCCACGATGGCGAGCGCGGCAACGCTCGGTGGCACAGACGGCGTTCACGGCCTCTGCGCCATCACCAGGACCGGCGACTGAGTCATCAGACCTCGATCAGTTCCAGGAGGTTCCCCTCCGGATCGGCAATGTACGCGTAGCGCATGCCCGTGGTCACGCCAGACGCAGGGGGTGAGACCGGGGCCGCACCGCACTCGCCGGTCAGGCGGCCGAACGCGGCGTCAAGGTACGGGACTTGAAGCGCCAGATGGGCGAAGGTCTGCACGGCGGTGACCGTGAAAGGGGCAGCGGGCGCGGCAGGGCTCGAACCGGGCCGCTCCACGAACTCCACCCGCAGTCCGCCTGCATCGCTCAGGACCACGGTGCGGACCCCCGCCTCGGGCATCTCCAGGCGCTCGTCCACGTGAACGAGCCCGAGAGCGCTGCCGCACCAGGCCTCCTGAGCCGAGCGGGCATGCAGGGTCCTGGTCACCGACAGGCGCGGCGGTGCGGCACGTCTGCACGCAGCCGCGCTCACCACTGCGCACCAAGCGCCACATCACCTCCGGCCAGGTCGTCTCCGCCTCCGGTGGCGTGGGGTACCGGCCCTGGCCCACCATCATCACCCCGCGGCAGCGCCACAGCCTGGCCTGGGGGGGGTGGGCTGACCTCGCTGGGACTTGCCGGTGCGCTCACCAGACCGGGCGGAGCGGGACGGGCTGATCACCGTAGACGTGGTCGATGTAGGCGCGCAGGTCCCGGTCGAGTGCGGCGAGGCGGTCGGGGCCGATGACCTCGGCGAACCGCTGTTCCACCTCCGCCCACAGCTGGTCGGCCAGGCGCACGTACTCGCGGCCCCGCTCGGTGAGGGTGAGCGACTGGGCCCGCTTGTCGAGGGGGTGGGGCTGGCGTTGGACGTAGTCCCAGTCCTGGAGCTCGGCGACGGCCTTGGAAGCGGCCTGCTTGGTGATGCCCAGATGGGCA
The DNA here is from genome assembly GCF_039532155.1 of Streptomyces lunalinharesii. Classification (NCBI taxonomy): domain Bacteria; kingdom Bacillati; phylum Actinomycetota; class Actinomycetes; order Kitasatosporales; family Streptomycetaceae; genus Streptomyces; species Streptomyces lunalinharesii. Next base: position 30,804 of record NZ_BAAARK010000048.1, on the reverse strand, counting down.
GCGAGATCGACGGTGGTGGCACCCGGGTGGCCGGCGAGATAGCGGAAGGTGTAGCCGTGCGCGGGACGTAGTGGTTCGCGTCCGAGTTCGGCCAGGCGGCTGTGGAAGTGGTCGGTCATCGCCCGGTGCGTGATGGCCAGCAGCAGGGGCACCTGCCCCGGGCGGCGCTCGGCGAGATCGGGGTTGGTCGGCATGGCCTCTCCTTCAATTGGTCAACCGGGTTGACGTGTCCCTGTGTGCGGCATATCGTCAAATGGTCAAGTGGGTTGACTATATCGCCTGGAGGAGCACCATGCCCCTGTCCCCCCTCGCCGGTGCGCCGGTCTTCGACCGCGACGGCTTCACCTTCCGCCCACTCGCCGTGCCCTCCCGGGGCAGCACCGAACTGGCCGTCTGGTCACTGGAATTGGCACCAGGCGCACGGAGCGAACCGCACCACATGGACCGCGAAGAGGTCTTCGTCGTCCTCGACGGAGAGGTGTCGGCCAGCATCGCAGGCCAGGAAGTGCTCGCCGGGCCGGGCGACGCCGTCATCGTCCCCGCCAACACCGTCCTGCGGCTGCGCAACGCCTCCGCTCAGGCCCCGGCGGCGGTCACGGCGATGACCTCGGCCGGCATGAAGGCGACCGTCGGCGGTGCCACCTTCCCACCGCCGTGGGCCCAATGAGCCAAATCCTCCACGGTGGGCACGCCACCGCGAATCCGTCCAGCAGAAAGGTCCGCTGATGGATGACGTCACCGAGGTGTCACAGCTGATCCTGCACGAGCGCCGAAGCCGCGATCGGGGCTGGTGGTCGCACATGCGGAAGTGCCTGGCAGTCGACGCGGCCATCCGCCTCAGCTGGTTTCGCGGGAGCGGCGCCGACTTCGTGGCCGCGTCGCGGGAGATGGCCGCCCGCGGTGACAGTGCGGCCCACACCCTCGGCCCGCCCGCCGTGGACGTTCTCGGCGCGAGGGCCGTGGTGGAGGTGGCCGCCGCCATCCACATGCGCAGCGAGCTCGACGGCGTGGAAGTGGACCTCACCTCACATACACGGCTCCTCTACCGCGCCGAGCGGCGCACCGGCCGCTGGGTGATCGTCTCCCTGGATCCCATCTACGAGCGGGACAACCTGCTCCCCAGCGTGCCGGGAACACACCTGGAGATCGACCCGGACGCCCTGGCCCGGGCGCGGCCCACCTACCGGATGCTCACCCACCTGCTCAACGCCAGGGGCTACCCCATCGCCGATGACCTCTACGGCGACGACCGCCCCGCACCGGTCCAACGGCTCTACCGATCCCTTTTCGACTGGCTCGGCCCCAGGGCTGATCTGTGGCCCGCGACCGCCGCCAGGGGGCATCAGGAGGAACCTGGCCCTGGGCAATCGGTGACGGGCCAGCAAGGTGATCCAGCGCGGGAGAACTTCTCCCTATCGCCGGACCAAGCCGAGCGTGAGGAGTGCGAGTGCCTCGCTGATCACACTGAGGGTGACCAGCAGGCCACACCCCAGCGGTGACGCCCAGGGCTACGTATCCGGCCTCGATGTATCCGACCCAGTGGCCGGTTACCAGCAGAGGCGCCATGGTCTTTTGCGCAAGATCGTCCGCTGAACCAGAGGCTTCACATTGGTCACTTATGTTGCCACGCTCGACGTCCCGCGCCACGTCGTCGAGTTCCTCGCCCGTCTACTGGCCGCACAACGGCGTTCGAGGCCCGCGTCGAACGCACCGGCAGGAAGCCACTGGTCGGACGGCTCGGCGGCATCCCGCTGCGACAGAACAAGAAGACGGTTGTCACCGACCGTCAGCTGGCACCGGTCAGCACCAAGCGCAAGGAGCTGGTCACCCGGCTCCCCGCCGGGCGATGCGAGTCATGCGGACGCATCGACGGGGTGGAAGTCCACCACGTCGCCAAGCTCGCTGACCTCGGAAAGCCAGGTCCCGACCGGCCACCGTGGGTAGATCTCATGGCCGCACGACACCAAAACCCTTGCGGTCTGCGCGAGTTGTCACGCGGCCATCCACGGACGAAGGTTTGTCCCAGCACTCACGGAGTAGTCACCGGAGAGCGATGTGCGGTGAAAGTCGCATGCGTCGTTCGGGCTGGGGGCCGTGGGAAAAGGACCTGCTCAGCAGGCACCTCGCCGACGGCCCACCAGTACCCTCTGGCACAACCTGAGCGAAGCCGCCGAACGGTCCGTCGCCCAACACCGCCACTCCCTCAGAGCCCTCGTCCCTTCGACCCTCGAACCCGAGCCGGGGTCCGCAGCAGAAGAGAAGCCGTCCAGCTCACCCTGGCCGACCGGCCACCGGTTCTCCGAGCGCACCCGTGCCAGGCACGCCACCATTCACGCACCGCTGGCCGCCGGACACAGCGAGCGGTCCGTGGCACGGCAACCTCTGTGCTCGACGAGTACATGACCTACTTCGACGACCGCACGCCTGGAAACTCTGGGAGGAGATCGTGCCGCTCGGCTACGAAGGCAGTTACCAGCGCGTCCGCGCCTACCTGCACAAGAAGCGCACTTCGCCGCAACCGGTGACGGCGCGGCCGCCCTCGCCACGGAAGGTCGCCGGATGGATCCTCAGCCGCCCTGAAACCCCCACCGAGCCCGAACAGCTCCAGCTCAAGACCGTCCGCTCCCCCTGCCCCGAACTCGACGCCCTGATCCGGCATGTCCGCTCCTTCGCGGTCATGCTCACCGAGCGCCAGGGCGAGCGCCTGCCGCACTGGCTCAACGCCGTCCGGCAGGACGACCTGCCCAGCCTCCACGTCCTCGCCGCCGGCATCGACCGTGACCTCGATGCCGTCATCGCCGCACTTAACCTGCCCTGGAACTCGGGTCCCGTCGAAGGCCACGTCAACCGGATCAAGACACTGTCGAGTAGCCGGGGGCATCGCAGCCCCCGGCCCTCACAGAACCGTACGTAAACCTCTCGGTTTATACGGCTCTTGTCGTCCTGGTCACCAGACCACAGGAACGGTGGATACCCAGGCCCAGTGGGCGAAGAACCGGGGCCGTTGAATGACGGTCCTGTTCCACGCTGTCTGTGCCTTCTTCCGTCCTCGTAGCCGCTTGTACTTCTTGCGGATCCAGCGCATCAGGTAGGCGTTGATGCGCCCCAGGAGGGGATACAGCGCCGATCGGTAGAACGCGCCGTAGTAATTCACCCAACCTCGCACGACCGGATTGATAAGACGGGCGAGGTCCGTCTCGGAGACCTCGGTGTGCAGGTGCAGTTGCCAGGACCGCACCCGCTTACTGATCTTGTTCAGGGCGTCGTTGCTGATCGCTGGATTGAAACCGGTGAACATCTTCCCGGTCTTCAGCCGCACTTGGCGAGCCCGGAAGGTGAACCCAAGGAATGTGAACGCGGTGTGCTCGTGGGAGCCGCGCCGGTTGCTGTCCTTGCAGTACACAATCCTGGTCTTGTCCGGGTGCAACTCCAGCCCAACTTCGTTCATCCGCTCCCGAAGAGCCGCAAGCACGTGGTGCGCCTGGGCCTTGCTGACGCAGTGCACCACCGCGTCGTCCACGTAGCGTTCGAAGGCGACGCCAGGGAACATCCGGGCGAGCCATGCGTCGAACGCGTAGTGCAGAAACAGATTCGCGAGCACAGGCGAGACCGCGGATCCCTGCGGGGTTCCCCGGTCCCGGACCTGCAACGAGCCGTCGGGCAGCATCAGCGGCGCTTTGAGCCACCGCTTGACGTACAGCACCACCCACGGCAACTCGGTGTTTGCCTCGACTGCCTTGACAACCAGATCCCACGGCACGGTGTCGAAGAACTTCCGGATGTCCAGATCGATCACCCAGTCGGTCCTCCAACACCGCTGTCGGCAGGCCGCTACAGCGTCGAGCGCAGACCGCTCGGGCCGATACCCGTAGGAGTCGGGATGAAAGATCAGCTCGACCTTCCGCTCCAACTCCTGGGCCACGACCGTCTGCGCGATCCGATCAGCGACAGACGGGACACCCAGAATTCTCGTGCCGCCGCCATGCGCCTTCTCGATCTCCACCGCACGCACCGGCGGAGGGAAGTACGACCCCGAGGACATTCGATTCCAGATCTTGTACAGATTGTTCTTCAGATCGGACTCGAACTCCGCGATCGTCTGTCCATCCACCCCCGGCGCTCCCTTGTTCGCCTTGACCTTCTCCCACGCCTCCCAGACTGCCCGCTTCGAGATCTCGAACGGCTTGTCTGGTGCTTTCAGCTTGTTCACGCGACTCCTCCCGGAGAACTTCCGGTTGATCGAACAAACCAGCCACGGACAACCCGGCCCCTTCGCTCCACCCCCGTTACAGGAGCTTCACCACTACTACGAGCCGGTCCGCCGGCGCGCCCGGCGACGGTACTCAATCCCTCACGGGGTCACCGCTTGGGATGCTCCCTCTCCCCCACCCTCACGAGCAGGGCGTATCCGTGCGCGCCTTCTCCTGTTCCACGTGGAAGCCGCAGATCGGGCTCACGTCGTCTACATGCCGGACACCGCCTGGCCAGTAAGCCGAGCACCCGCCAGACTCATCCCGGGATCCGCTTGACACCCCAGTTTTGATGTCATCTGTATCTGTTTCGACACGTCAGCAACGATTCACTTGCGTTCGTCTTCCCGATCCCCACCTGACGCCTCAGGGGCGCCTTTTCCTCATCGCTCACCACGACGGTCTTCAGCCAACGCGGCATGAGGCGGTTTGGGGCCTCCCTCCGCAGGGCGGCTCCGAAGGGCCAAGATCCTTCATCTTCCACGCAGCATCGCATCAAGAAATCGGCCTACACAGCGACTCCTCTCTGCGGTCAGGACACACCAAGCGCCAGATGTTCGGACGGGCAGGCTCGGCTCTCTTGCGGAAGCGAGTCCGCCTCGCGCCGTGACGGGTAACTGCACGATCAGACAGTGGTTTTGGCTGCGACCCGGGTGAGCAGCTTGTCGCGCACCGATGGCCACTCGTCCACGAGGACGCTGTAATACAGCGAATCACGACGCGTACCGTTCTGGCGCACCATGTGGCTGCGCAGCGTCCCTTCGTAGACCAGCCCCAGCCGTGTCAGAGCCTGCTGGGACCGCACGTTGAGGTTGTCGGTCCGCAGGGCGATTCGAGCAAGCCCCAGGTCGTCGAAGGCGTGTCCGAACAGCAGAAGCTTGGACTCGGCGTTATAGGGGCCACCCCAACAAGAACGATCGAACCAGGTCGCACCAATCTCAGCGCGGCTCGCGGCGAGGTCAAGCTCATACACACTGGTCGAACCGATTACCGAGTCGTCGATCAGGCGCTGGACCGCGAAGCACCGCCGGGCTCGATCGGCCAGCATCTGGCTGATCATCGCCCGCATCTCTATCAGGGAGTCGGGACGAGGTCGAGGCATCCATTGCCAGACCTCGGGATCCGAGGCAGAGGGGAACAGTTCTTCTGCATGATCGACGGACAGCGGGATGAGACGGACGGTGCGGCCGAGGAGGGAGTCATTGCTCACCATTGCACCGTAGCTTCGGAATCTCTACCTCACAGCAAGATGGAGATCACGCTGCCTCCGTCGCTCGCAGCGACCGCGTCACAGAAGTTGAGCCAGAACCCGTCCTCGTGAACAAAGCCACTGGGGCTGTCCTTTCCCACCGAAGCCGGTCGCCGCCTCAGCCAACCCAGTCGAGGTGGTCGGGGCGTGGCACACCGTCACCCGTCCAGGGTGCCTACAGGTGCGCCTGAGGCCGAGCCGGCGCGTGAGGACGCAGACTCACATGTGCTCGCACACGCGAGTGTGGTTCGGCGGGTTTCGATCCCCACTGCTTCCGGCAGGACCAGATGGTCCGGCAACCTGACGCCAAGGCCGTTGCGGGCCGGCACATGGTCGGTCGTGCGCCACGGGCCGGCCGGTCGAGCTACGGATCCGCACGGGTCGAACCGTCTTCCAGGATCGAGGGAGAGAAATGCCGTACGTCGCACAAGATCGCCCGCGCATTGGTTGGATCGGTACCGGCCGCATGGGCTTCCAACTCGCCGCTCGACTGTTGGAAGCGGGGCACGACGTAGCCGTCTACAACAGGACCCGCGCCAAGGCCGAACCGCTGGCTGAACGGGGAGCCGCGGTTGTCGACCGGCCGGTCGATCTGGCCGACCGGGACGTCGTCTTCACCATGGTCTCCGCCTCGCCCGACCTGGAGGCGGTCACCACGGGTCCGAGCGGTGTGCTGACCTCGCCCGATGCCGCACCGGGTGTGGTGGTCGACAGCTCCACGATGTCCACGCAGACGTCCGAGTCGATTCGGAAAGAAGCCGCCAAGCGCGGGACGGACTTCCTGGCCGCCCCGGTGAGCGGGAACCCGAAGGTGATCGCAGCGGGCAAGCTGACCGTCGCGGTCTCCGGCTCGCGCGGGGCGTTCGACCAGGTCGAGCCGTTGCTCGCACTGCTGGGCCGCGGAGTGACCTACGTCGGCGAGGGCGAAGTCGCCCGCCTCGTCAAGATCGCACACAACGTCTTCCTCGGCATTGTCACCCAGTCGCTCGCCGAGATCACCGTCCTCGCGGAGAAGGGTGGTGTCAGCCGTTCCGCCTTCCTGGCATTCCTCAACGACTCCGTGATGGGCTCGCTCTACACCCGCTACAAGTCGCCCGCCCTGGTCAACTTGGACTTCACACCGACGTTCACCATGCCACTGCTGCGCAAGGACTTCGACCTGGGACTGTCTGCCGCCCGCGAGTTGGAGGTTCCGATGCCGCTCGCCGCCGCCACCGCCCAGCTCATCGCGGGTGCCATCGGCGCGGGACACGTCGAGGAGGACTTCGCCGCTCTGATCCTCGAACAGGCCAGGAACTCCGGCATCACGCTGCAAGCCCAGAACACCCCCGTGGACGACGGCCTGTCACCGCGCTCCTGACCGGCTGTAACTCGACTGGGTTGGACACAACGGCGACTGGCTTCGATGAGAGCGGACAGGGCCAAGTGTCCGCTGCCCTCCAATCAAAGCGATGGCTGGGTTGCTGCGCTACGAGCGGTCCACCGCTTGCCGGCCTGGATCGGGGCGGGCACTCCCTTGCGAGCGATCTCGCCGGTGAAGCCCAACTCGTCAAGCAGGGTGCGGGACTTGTTGTTGTCGTAGCCGCGGTCAAGGTTGACGTTCACGCGCTCCGGCATGGTCCCGACCTGGTCCATCGCTGCCTTGAGGGTCGGGCCGAGCAGGGGCGAGTCGTGGCGGTTGGCCCCTGCCGCGGCCAGGCCGAGCGGGACGCCCTGGGCGTCGGCGGCGGTCGAACACTTCAGGCCCTGCTTCCCGCGGTCCGCCGGGGACCGGCCCGCGTGCTCGCCGCCGCACGGGGCCTTGGTGATGCAGCCGAGTGGGTGGCTCACGGCGAACTCCGTGTGGGCGGGCAGGAGAGCGGCGAATTGGTCCCAGAGGGATTCGAGCGGGCAAGGTGGCAGCGCGGGCACGGCTGTCCCTCGGGGTTACAGAACGTAGAGAGCCCCATGATCACGTAGGGCCGTGCCCGTCGCTGCCCGCCCGGGCCCTCCAGTGCCTGTCGCCAGTCGGTCTCATTCCGGAGGCGTCGTATTCTCGGGCGGCGCCCCGCCCATTGGGCCGGCCTGCGCCCTGAGGGCGGTGAATGTCTCGCGCCCGGGTGATCTCTCCGGTTAATCGGCGCCGCCGGGCAGGAGCAGGAGCTTCCCGCGGGCGTGCCCGGTCAGGCTGATCTCAAGGGCCTTGCGCCAGTCCGCGAGGGGGAAGGTTCCGGCGACCGGCACGGCGAACCTGCCTTCGGCAGCCAGCTGTGCGAACTCGGGGAAGACGCCGAAGAGTTCATCGTCGGTCCGCTTCGTGGGATCTTCGTGAAAGGTGTCGCGCACCCCGAGTTCCGGCGCCGCGGCCATGTCGGAGCAGGTCAGGACACGCTGGGGGTCACCGTCGACGATCTCGACGAGTTCGGGTAGGGCTCCATTGGGCGGCGCGGCGTCGAAGGCGAGGTCGACCTGGCCGACGCCGAGGGCCTTGACCCGCTCGGGCAGGCCTTCGCCGTAGCCGACCACCGTGGCTCCGAGGTCGCGCAACTGCTCGGTGTAGGTCTCCCCGGCGGTCGCGATCACCCGCGCCCCGCGGACGAGGGCGATCTGCACGGCCGCGTAGCCGATGGTGGTTCCGGCACCGTTGACCAGGATCGTGCGGTCCGGGGCCAAGCCGAGTCGCGCGAGGTGCCAGGATGCGGTGCTCAGCGCCATCGGGATCGCGGCGGCCCGGATGAGGTCCAGGCCCTCGGGCACCGCGAACCAGTGATCCAGCACGGCGCGCTCCGCCGCGCCGGCGCTCGGCTGGCCGGCGAAGTCGGCGGTGCCGAACACGCGGTCGCCGACGGCCACGTCCGTGACGCCCGCACCGACGGCCTCGACGATGCCCGAGACGTCGCAGCCGATGCCGCGCGGCAGGCTCCCGGGGAAGAGCCCGCGGCACAGCGCCCAGTCGGCCGGGGCCAGTCCGCACGCGTGCACGGTGACACGGATGCGGCCGGGCCCCGCCTCGGGCACGGGAGCGGTCTCCAGGCGCAGGACGTCGACGGGCTCGCCGTTCTCGTGGAAGCGCACCGTGCGCATGGTGCCCGGCGCGGAAGCGGGTTCGGTCATGAGGTCTCCTTCAAAGCTAATCGGAACGTGTTCCGTTTGCCTGGGGCCTAAACTACCCCGATGACCGACTCAAATGGAACGTGATCCGTTTACACATGGCCACCGAACCATCCCCGGGTGCCCACCAGCAGCTGCGCGCCGACGCCGCGCGCAACCGCGAGACCGTGCTCGCGGCGGCCACCCGCGCCTTCGCCACCTCCGACACCGAGCCATCCATGCGCGCAATCGCTCGACAGGCAGGCGTCGGCGTCGCCACCGTCTTCCGCCACTTCCCGACCCGGGAAGCGCTCGTCGACGCCGTCTATCAGGACCAGGTCGTCCGACTGACGGCCGGGGCACGCGAGTTGCTCGCCAACCACCCGCCCGCGCAGGCGCTGCGCCTGTGGATGGACCTGTTCGCGGAATGGCAGGCCACCAAGCACGGCATGACCGACACCCTGCTCGCCATGATCGATTCCGGCGAAATCTCCCTCGCTCACACCCGAGAGCAGCTCCTGTCGGCCATCACCACGATCCTCGACGCCGGCGCCACCGCTGGGGACATCCGCGCCGACGCTCGCGCCGGCGACGTCTCCGCCAGCATCCTCGGCATGCTCGCCGTCGCCGCCAAGTCCGGAGAACCTGCCCAGGCCGGGCGCCTGCTCGACCTGCTCATGGACGGCCTCAGACCGCGCTGAGGTGCCGCCAGGCGCCCCACCGCCTGCCGCCTGAAGTGATCCATTTGCCGGTCGGTCTCAGCAGGATCACAGCAGGATCACAGCAGCGACGAGCGCAAACGTGGTCGACCGGCGATGGATGCGGGAGGGGAGAGCTGAGTGATGGGTCCCTTCGTGGTTCGGAGAGGGACTCACCGCAGGCCAAGACGGTCCCCGGCCGGGCCGCGTTCCTGACCGCCGGGATCAACCGGCAAAACCCCTCGCCTGTCCAGGTCGAACTGCTGCGCCGTCAGGCCGACCTGGAGATCGGGGGCGCCTCGCGGGTTGCTAGAGCTGCGGAGTGGATGTCTTGCGCAGTAGATGGTCGAACCCCAGCGGGGGGCGTCCGAGGAGTTCGCTGATGTCGTTCGTGGCGCGGTCGTAGCGGTTCTCGCCGTGCAGCCGTGCCATGGTGGCGATGTGCTCGAAGACGTGGGGTGGCAGGCCTGCGTTCTTCAGGTCCTCTTCCAGCCACTCCTCGTACGGCACGTCGACGTAGGTCACGGGACGGCCCAGCGCGGTGGAGAGTTCGGCGGCGATGGCATGCATGTCACGGGACTGTGCACCGGTCAGTTCGTAGACCCGCCGGGACGGTGGGGCCGGGGCGAGCAGGAGGTGTGCGATCACCGCCGCCACGTCGGCCGCGGCGACCGGAGAGGTTCGGGCGGAGCCGAACGGGAGGCGGATCGTGCCGTCCCGTTGGACGGAGGCGGCGGCGACCTGGGCGAAGAGCGGGTTCTCCATGAACACCGTGGGCCGCACGTGTACGACCGGCGCCCCCGACCAGTCGAGGACATGCTCGGACAGCCAGTGCAGTCGCTGTTGCCGGGATTCGGTGGTGCTGGTGAGGCTCATCTGCGACATGCTCACCAGCAGATCGAAGCCATCGCTCTCCCGGACGGCCGCCGCGACCGTGGTGGCGGCCTCCAGGTACAGAGGAGACACGCCCATCCCGAAGTAGGCGCGGCGGCAGCCCGCGAGTGCCTCGACCACGTCGGCGCCCCGCGTGAGGTCGCCGACCACCACCTCCACCCCGTCCAGGGCCCGCAGAGCCGTGGCCCGCCCGTCGTCGTGATGCACCAGAGCCCTCACCGGCACGCCTTGTGCACGCAGATGGTCGAGGACCATGTTTCCGACTCCGCCTACTGTGCCACCGACGCCGGTGACAAGGATGGGCTGTACGCCCACGTCGATCGCCTCCTGCCTTTCGGGCCGGGGTGTCCGGTCCGCTCGCAACTGTCCGGCCTTGAGTTCCGTCGATCGCCCACGCGACTGCCGGATCGCGCCTGGGGCATATGTGCCCGCCTGCCCTCCCGCTGTACCGGAGCCATACCGGGTCTTCAAGGGCGGAGACCGTTGAAGAGCTACGCCGATGCACCCGGTTCAGCCCTGGCGCACGCCGACGGACACCCGACCGTTGCCGTGGCGCGACGAGAAACCTCAGCCAGCACCACTGGACCCTCGAAACCCGCACCTCCACACAGGCCGGCGGCCGTCGGCCTTGTCCGGCCGAGTCGTATGCGTGGGTGTGCTGGCGAGCCTGGTTGATCGTCGAGTCTGATCGAGGCCGATCGGTCGATCCCGCCGATCGAGTCCGCCTGGTCAGTCAGCAGCGCCGGAACCGTGTCCCAGGTGTCGTTGGCCGCACCTGCGATGGCGTTTCGACACCGTCGGCTCCGGGTTGGCGTGGGGTGCGTTCCGCTCAGGCTGCGAGCGTGGTGAGCGCCTTGCGGTCGACCTTTCCGTTGGCGTTGAGCGGGAATGCCTCTTGGTGGATGAAGCGGCCGGGGATCATGTAGACAGGGAACTGCTCCCGCAGGAACGACGTGAGCTTCCCCGACGGGATCTCGGTTCCGGTGTAGAAGGCGACGAGGGTGCCGCCCAGGTCGCTCTCGCGGGCCACGACCACGGCCTCGCGGATGTGTGCGTGCCGGGTGAGGGCGGCCTCGATCTCGCCGACCTCGATGCGGTGGCCCCGCACCTTGACCTGGTCGTCGACGCGGCCGAGGAAGACCAGCGAGCCGTCCTCGGTGCGCACGCGGTCGCCGGTGCGGTACCAGTGGCGGTCGGTGACCGGCCCGTCTCCCGTGTGGACGCGGGCTGTTGTGCCCGGCTCCCAGATGAGGAAGCGGCCTGCGTCGCCGGCCGGGTCGAGGTAGCCGTCGAAGCGCTGGTTGCCCCGGACGCACAGCTCGCCGGGATCTGCGGGGTGCCCGTCCTCGGAGAGCAGCACGTAGTCCAGGTGCGGCAGGACCTGCCCGATGGGCATGGTGCCGTTGGAGCCGGGGCCGCGCAGTTCGCCGCGCTCGCCCAGGCGCTGGCCGGTGCAGAGGATCGAGACTTCGGTGGGGCCGTAGAGGTTGTGCAGTTCGGCGTTGGGCGCGGCGGCCGCCCACTGTTCGGCCTGCGCGGCGATGAGCCGTTCGCCGCCGAACACGACCAGCCTCATCGACGGCATGGAGCCGGGCGCGAGCGCGCCGACGCGGGCCGCCAGGTGGCCGACGGAGGGGACGCAGAACCAGTGCGTGATCTGCTGGGCGTTGACGAAGGCCGAGGCGCGTACGACGTCGTCGACGCGCGGCACGACGAGGGTCGCGCCGCAGCCCCAGGTCACGAAGAGTTCGTAGACCGCGACATCGAAGGTGAGTTCGACGTTCTGGGACGTGCGGTCGTCAGGGCCGAAGTCGTACTCCGTGATCACCCAGCTGATGGCCGGCACGACGTTGCGGTGCCGGATGGGCACGGCGCGGGGGTGTCCGGTGGAGCCGGAGGTGTGGAGGATGTACGCGATGCCGTCCCCCGGTGCGGCGATCGGCGCGACCGGCTTCCCGTACGGCTCGGCGAGTGAGTCCTCGGTCTCGCCCATCAGCAACGCCCGGTGTGACGCGGTGAGTTGATCCTGTTGCTTGGCGCCCGCTCGGTCGAGGACGATCAGGTCGACGTCGGCCGAGGTGGCGATCTCCAGGTTGCGTGCCGCGGGGAAGGCCGGGTTCATCGGGACGACGGTCGCGCCGAGGCGGAGCGCGGCCAGATATCCGACGTACGTGGGCAGGCTGCGGGCGGCGAGGATGCCCACCCGGTCCGGGACGCCACCGAATTCCTCGGTGATCCGTCCGGCGAGCCGGGCCACGGACTCCTCCAGCTCGGCGTAGGTGAGCCGAGCGCCCTGGACCTCGAGCGCCGGGCGGTCCGGGTGGCGGGCCGCGCTGTCGGCGAAGAGCTGGTAGAGGGTGGGGGTGGTCATCTCATGGTTCCTTAGCTGTGCGGGAGGTCGACGGGGCTCAACTGGACCTGGGCGAGCACGAGTCACGCATCGCCCTGCCGGTGCCACGTGGGCGGCTCGACGATCTCCAGGACGGCGCAGGCCCAGCTGAAACCGATGCCGCTGCCCGCCAGGACGACCCGGTCGCCGGCGGAAAGCGCCCCGGCCGCAACGAGGTGGTCGAGGCCGCCGAACTGGTCGCCCGCTCCGGCGTGCCCGATCCCGCTCCCCCACTCCCACGTGGTGCGCTCCTCGTCGATGCCGAACGCGTCCAGGTAGTCCCACTGCACGAGGGACCTGCCGACGTTCGGGAAGACGAACCGTGCGATGTCGTCGAGGTCCGTGCCCGCATCGCCGAAAGCCTCCTTGACCACGTTCTGCAGCCCCACCGAGCAGCGCAGCGCGACCTCCGCCAGGCCGAGGCGGTCCATGTACTCCCGCTTGCGCTCGCGCAGGTCGAGGGGGAGCCCGGTCGAGAACGGGGCGTCGGTGAAGCCGCTGCCGCGGTACATCTCCTCCAGCCCCGGATCGGAGTCCATGGCAGTGGCGAGCACCCGTGCGAAGCCGCCGCGCCGGGAGAGGACGGCGGCCGACGCGCCGTCTCCGAGGACCATCCACTTGTCACTGCGGTAGCGGTCGTACACCGGCGGACAGAATTTGTCGGCGGCGGTGACGAGGGCCGCGTCCTGCCCGGTGTGCGCGGACAGGTAGGAGAGGGCGAGGACGAGCCCGGCCAGGCCGCCGTTGGAGCCCTGCCTGATCTCCATGGCGGGCGCCCGGCCGCCCGTGACCCGCTCCTGGAGGTAGGAGGCCGGCGTCCAGTGGTCCTGCCCCTGGTGGTGCACGTTCGCGTGCAGGACCAGAGCGATGTCGTCACCTGTGTGCCCGGAGCGGGCCAGGCCCTGGCCCGCTGCGGATACGGCCATGTCGGCGGCGGACATGTCGCCCGCGACGCTGATGGACCGGTAGCCGTTCCTCTCGTGCTCCTGAGCGTCGTAACGGCCTTCGGCGACGGCTCGGGCGCAGTCGTCCCGCTCCGGGAAGCAGGAGCCGGTTGCGGCGATGTACATCTCGTTCCAGCGCATGGCCTTGCGGCCCCCTTTCGCTTGCGTCGTTCACGTGCCGTGAACGCGAGGTCGCGCTACTGAGCAGCTGCGTCTGCGGTGAGCCGCTCCATGTGGGCGGCCAGGTCCCTGAGGACGGGATGGCGGTAGAGGTCGGCCCACTTCAGCGGGGCGCCGATCTTGGCGATGCTGCGGGCCGCCTTCATCGAGTCACCGCCGAGGGCGAAGAAGTCCGCGTCGCGTCCGACGCGTTCGACACCGAGGCCCTCCTGCCAGACTTCGGCGATCCGCCGCTCCCAGTGGCCGCGCGGGGCGTCGTCGGCGGCGACCGGCTCTCCGTGTGCCTGGTCGGGTGCGGGCAGCGCCGTGCGGTCCAGTTTGCCGTTCGGGCTCAGCGGCAGGGCGTCCAGGACCACCGTCGTCGCGGGCACCATGTATGCGGGCAGCACCGCGGCCAGGTGGTCGCGGAGTTCGGCAACGTCCAGCGTGCCCGGGTCGCGCGGCACGACGTAGCCGACGAGCTGCCGGTCACCCACCGGGTCCGGCCGCGCGGCCACCACCGCGTCCTTCACCTCGGGGTGGTTGCGCAGCAGCGACTCGACCTCGCCGAGCTCGATCCGCAGCCCGTTCACCTTGACCTGGAAGTCGAGGCGGCCCAGCAGCTCGATCTGCCCGTCGCCGCGGTAGCGGGCCAAGTCTCCGGTGCGGTAGAGGCGTTCACCGGTCACCGGTCCGTACGACCAGTCGAGGAAGCGCTCGGCGGTCCGTTCGGGCTGGTTCAGGTATCCCTGGGCCAGACCGGTTCCCGCGAGGTGCAGATCGCCGGGTACTCCGATGGGCACGGGCTGGCCCGCCGGATCCAGGATGTAGGTCCGCTGATTGGCCATGGGGCGCCCGTAGGGGATGCTGGTCCAGGCCGGATCGGTGCAGGTCACTTCGTAGAGCGTCGAGTGGATCGACGATTCGGTGGCCCCGCCCAGCGCGATGAAACGCAGAGCGGGCGCGACCCGGCGTACACGATCCGGAAGCGTCACCGGGATCCAGTCACCGCCGAGCATCGCGAGCCGAAGGGCAGGAAAGGCCACCGCACCGTCCCGCTCCGCCTGCGCGACCAGGAGTTCGAGCAGGGCGGGAGCGGAGTTCCACACGGTGACGCCGTGCTCGGTGAGGAGTGCGGCCCAGTGCTCCGGGTCCTTGATCCGCTCCCGGTCCGGCAGGACGACGGTGCCGCCCGCGATGGTCATGCCCACCATCTCGTACACGGACATGTCGAAGCTGGGCGACGACAACGCGAGGACCTTGTCACCCACGCCCACGCCGTAGCGGGAGTTCAGGTCCGCGAGGTTGTTGAGGACGCCGCGGTGGCGCAGCGCGATGGGCTTGGGGCGGCCGGTCGAACCGGAGGTGAAGATGACGTAGCAGAGGTCGCCGGGGGTCACGTCGACATCCGGCCGCTGCGTGGACCGGCCCTCGATGACGGGCGCGTCCCGGTCGAGGAGCACCAGCGGTGTCTGCCCGCTGTCGGCCGCCGCACCGAGGTTGGCACTGAGGTCACCGCGGCTGACCATCGCCACGCATCCGGCGCCGTCCACCATGGTCGCCAGGCGCTGCGCGGGGTAGTCCGGGTCGAGCGGGACATACGCGCCGCCGGCCTTGAGGACGGCGAGCAGCGAGACGAGCAGGTCGCTTGACCGGTCCAGGCAGAGCCCGACGCGCGCACCCGGCTCCACTCCCACTTCCAGGAGGTGGTGGGCGAGTTGATTGGCTGCTTGGTCGACGCGCGCGAACGTCCACTGGTCGGTGCCGTGGCTGAGCGCGATCGCCTGGGGGGTCTGTGCCACGCGTGCTTCGAAGCGGCGATGCAGACAGTCCTCGTACGCGAGGTCGGCGCCGGTGCCGTTCCAGTCGACCAGGATCGTCTGCTGCTCTTCGGCCGTGAGCAGCGGGAGCGTACTCACCTTGCGCGCGGGCTCGGCGAGCGCCGCTGCCAAGAGCGTGGCGTAGTGGTCGAGGAGGCGTCGGGCCGTCGCCGCGTCGAAAAGAGCTTCGTCGTAGTGGACTTCGACGTCGAGGCGCTCGGAAGCGCGGCGGATGCGGAGCAGCAGCTCGTGCGGGCCTTGGGCGACGTCCTCACCACATGCGTGCTGAAAGGCGACTGGTGAGGGTTGGTCATCCGCACCGGCTCCGACGACCCGGGCCAGCTCCGACAGACACGACTCCCCGTCGACTGCCGCGCCCACCGAGCTTCCGGCCGCGAGGGTCACGGTGAAGGACTCCTGACCCGTATAGCGGAAGCCCAGCGCCACGAAGCACGCGAGGAGCACCGCGTCCTGGGCGACGCCCGCACTTGCCGCGAAGGCGTCGAGCGCGCCGGAGATCGAGGCCGGAAGGCGCAGTTCCGTGACGGCCGTGAGGCGCGGCGCGGTTCGGCGGCGCGGCCGGTCGGTGGGCAGGAGCAGTGGCCCGGGTGCCTGCGCAACGCCGTCGCGGATGGCGCCCTCGCTCGTGGTGCGGTTCACTGCCTTGCTCCTGTCGTTTCGGGTGTCACGGACTCACTGAAGGGCAGCGGGAAGCGCGCGCACAGTCGGGCCACTTCGCCGCGCACCTCCGCGCGGACCTCGGGGACGAGTCGGTACGAGGTGTCGTCCACCGGCGTCGTGGCGCCGAGGACGGTGTCGAGGAGGCGGGCGCAGTCGGCCATCTCGGCCGGACCCATGCCGCGCTGGGCGAGCAGGTTGGTGCCCAGGCGCAGTCCACCCGCGACCAGGGGCGGCTTGGTGTCGCCGGGGATCCGGTTGCGGTTGGCGAGGATGCCGCACTCCTCCAGGGCGCGCTCGGCGACCACTCCGGTCAGGCCCCTGCGCCAGACGTCGAGGAGCACCATGTGGTTGTCGGTGCCGCCCGTCAGGACGCGGTGGCCCGAGGCCGTGAAGGCGGCCGCGAGCACACGTGCGTTCTCCACGATCCGGCGGGTGGTCTCCTTGAACTCCGGCTTGGTGACCAGGTCGAGGGCGCGCGCCTTGGCGGCGATCGCGGCGGGGTTCGGGGTGCCCTGGGAGCGGGGGAAGACCGCCTGCTGCATGAGCCGGGCCAGGGTCGTACGCCCGTCGGGCCCCGGGGTGCGGTGTTCGCGGCCGATGAGGATGAGGCCGCCGCGTGGGCCGCCGAGCTGCTTGTAGGTGCTGGTCGTCGTGACGTGGGCGATGTCGATGGGGCTCGGGTGGTCGCCGGTGACGACCAGGCCCGCGATGTGGGAGATGTCCGCGAGCAGATAGGCCCCGACCGAGTCCGCGATCGCCCTGAAGCGCGCGAAGTCGATCATGCGCGGATAGGCGCTGGCGCCCGCGACGATGACGGCCGGTCGGTGGGCGCGGGCCAGTTCGGCGACGGATGCGTAGTCGATGCGCCCATCCGCGCACAACCCGTAGTGGACCGCGTTGAAGTGACGTCCCGTCACGGAAGCGGGCGACCCGTGGGTGAGGTGGCCACCCGCGTCCAGGTCGAGGCCGAGCAGGACCCCGCCGACCGGCATCAGGCTGGACAGGACGCTGAAGTTGGCCGAGGAGCACGAGTGCGGCTGCACGTTGGCGTACTGCGCGAGGAACGCCGCCTTGGCGCGCTCCACCGCCAGCCGCTCCACCCCGTCGAAGTGCACGGCGCCAGGGTGGTAGCGGGCGCCCGGGTAGCCCTCCGCCGTCACGTTCGACAGGGCGGCCCCGCCCGCGGCGAGGACCGAGGGGTCGGCGGCGCTGGCCGAGGCGACCATGGCAAGGGTGCCCGCCTGGTGGCGGACCTCCGCGTCGAGGAGGGTGGCGAGGGCGGGGTCGGCGCGGTGCAGGAGCTCCGCTCCGTGTCTCAACAGCCGTGTCTGGCACGGCTCTTGACCGGTCGGGGACACTGTCACAGCAGCTCCTCGATGGTCTTCCACGCCAGCGCCCAGTCATCGGCGAGGTACATGTGGCCGCCGGGCATCTCCAGCTCCCGGAACGCGGCCGAGGTGAACGCCGACCAGTCCCGCCACTGAGGCACCGGCACCATCGCGTCCGCCTCACCCCGGATCGCGGTGAGCGGAAGGGGAAGGGGCGCGCGCTCGACGGGTTCGTAGTCGTTCAGAAGCTGGACGTCGGCTCGCAGGGCGGGCAGCAACAGGGCCCGCAGCTCTGGGTGGTTGAGCGATTCGATGTCCCGGCCGACCACGTCGCGCAGGTCGGCGACGGCCTGCTCGTCGTCGTCCGCCGCGATGAGGTGGCGGTCCCGGTGGCGAGGGCTGACCGAGCCGCTGACGACGATCTGCTCGGGCAGCGGACCGCCGTGCTCGATCAGGTGATGGGTGGTTTCGTAGGCCAGGATGGAGCCGAAGCTGTGCCCGAAGATCGAGTACGGCTCGGCGCCCACCGCCGCGCGCAGCCGCCCGGCGATGTCCTCGGCGGCCTCGGCGACCGTCGCGTAGAACGGCGCGCCGTACTCCTCCTCGCGGCCCGGAAGCTGGATCGGCACGGCCTCAAGCCGGGGTGAGGACAGGCGGCGCCACGGGCGGTAGACACCCGCGCCGGCGCCCGCGTACGGCAGACAGATCAGCTTGGTCATGCGTGGGGTTCCCTCTTCGTTCGGGGCGCGTTCAGGACGTGGACGCGGTGGCGAGCCGCTCGAGGTGGTTGTCGAACGCGGCCACGAGGTCGGCGAGCCGGCCGTCCCAGGGGCCGCCCGCGGGGGTCTGCACGACGACGTCAAAGGCGTCTCCCTCGACCTCGCACACCTGCATCTGCACCTCCGCCTGGGCGCCGACCGGTTTCACGGGCACGGTCCACAGGCGGGCGTGCCCGGCCTCGTGCACGGTCCGCGTCCAGCTCTGGTAGGCGAACAGCGCCTGGAACAGCGGCATGCGCCGGCTCCGTCCGGTGCGGCAGTGTGCCACGATGTGCTCGCAGGGCAGCTCCAGGTGGAGCACCGCATCGACGACCGCGTCCCAGACCCGGTCCGCCGCGTCGGGCGCGTCGAGGCTCCGCATCCGGATGGGCACGGTGTTGAGCAGACAGCCCACCTCGCGCTCCTGGTCCGTCCCTCGGGTGGCGATCGGCGTGCCGATGCAGAAGTCCTCGCCCGCACCCGTGAGTTCGGCCAGCGCCCGCCCATAGGCGGTGAGCAGCAGCGCGTACGGGGTCTTGGCACCCTCCCGGGCCCGGTCCCGCAGCTTCTGCGCGAGCCCGGCCGAGCACGTGGTGCGGTGCTCGACGAGCGGCGCCCGCGCCAGGTCCCGCTGGCTCAACTCCGTTCCGGTGCAGGGGAGATCGGCGACTCCCGCGAGGGTCGTGCGCCAGTGCGCGGCGAGTTCGTCGCGCTGGGCGGCGCCGAGCGAGGTGGCGGCGGCGCGGGGGCGCGGCGGCAGGTAAGGGTCCGTGCCGGTCAGTGCCTGTGCGTAGGCGTCGGCGAGGTCGCTGGTGAGGATTTCGTGTGAGAGGCCGTCGAAGGCGATGTGGTGAACCGCGATGTAGAGGCTCGCGCCGTCCTCGTCGGGTGCCACCGCACTCCAGTGCAACACGCCCGCCTGCACGTCGAAACCGGTCTCGTCGAGGCGTGCCGCGACGTCGTCGAAGACGGTGCCTGCCGCGAGCAGCACCGGCGTCGGCCCGGGCATGGGGGCGACGACCTCGCGGACGAGACGCTGCCCGTCGAGAACGAAGGCGGTGTGCAGCGCCTCGTGCGCCTGCACGACGGCGTCGAGCGCGCGGGCGAGGGCCGGCACGTCGACGGGGCCCTGGATGCGGATCTGGCCGAGGGCGATGTTGGCGGCGGCCTTGCGGGCGACCTGTTCGGCGAGCCAGAACTGCCGCTCCGCCGCCGAAGCCTCATGCGCAAGCTGGGAGTCGGTCATCAGCGCACCGTGTATCCCGCGTCGACCGTCACCGTGGAGCCGGTGACGTGGCGCGTGGCGTCGCAGGAGAGCCAGAGCACTGCTTCGGCGACGTCGACCGGGTCCACCAGCGTGTTCATGGGCTGCTGTTCGGTGAAGAGCGCCTGGTGTCCGGCGAGCGGCACGTCGAGGGCGCGCGCGACCTCGGAGAGCATGCGGCCCTCGGCGGCGGGTTCGTCGCGGATGTTACCGGGGCACACGGCGTTCACGCGGACCTTGAAGGCCGCGTAATCCAACGCGGACGCCTTCGTCAGCCCGATGAGGCCGTGCTTGGCGGCGACGTAGCCGGCGAAGTTGCGGTAGCCGACCAGACCAGCCGTGGAGGCCACGTTCACGATGGATCCCGCCCTGCGCTCGATGAGGAGCGGCGCGAACAGCTTCGTCATCCGCCAGGCCCCGCTGAGGTCGATGTCGAGGAGCAGTTGCCAGTCCTCCTCGCTCGTCTCGTGCACGGGACGGCCCGAAGGGGCCACCACGCCCGCGTTGTTGACCAGCGCGTCGACCTGCCCGAAGCGGTCGACGGACAGCTCCCGCACTGCGCTCAGGGCGGCCAGGTCACGGACGTCGGCAGCGGCCGTGAGGACCTCGACGCCGTGCTTGCGGCACTCCTCGGCGGTGTGCTGAAGCTGACTCTCGCTCGCCAGGGGGTAGGGAACGCCGGCGATGTCACCGGGCACGTCCACCAGGACGAGGTCGGCGCCCTCGGAGGCGAACGCGGTCGCGCAGGCGCGGCCCACGCCCCGCCCGGCGCCGGTGATGACGGCGACCTTCCCTTCGAGGCGTCCCGCACCCCGGGTGCCGGAGGTGCTAGCCATGGGCGGGCTCCTTCTCGGTCTCTCCGGTCTCTCCGGTCTCTCCGGTCACGGTGGCGGGGGCCGCGTCCATGTCGCGCAGGGCGCGGCTGCGCAGCGACACGAGGATCAGTACGAAGTACGCCGTGCCGAAGCAGGCGAGCGCGGTGGTCAGGCCCGAACCGTCGACGACCCATCCGGCGCAGAGGATGCCGAGCGGTGCGGCGGCCATCGCGACGGCGCCGGACAGCCCGAAGACGCGGCCGCGCAGTTGCTCGGGCACCCGCTCCAGCATCACCGTGCTCAGGACCGGATTGAGGGGCCCGGCGGCGAGCCCGCTGGCGAAGGTGAGGGCGACCATCACCACGAGACCCGGGTGGGCCACCATCAGCAGGCGCAGCGCCGCGATGACGGCGAAGCAGCCGAGCAGGGTGTAGCGGCGGCTGAGGAGGAAGCGACGGCTGAGCGGCGGGTAGAGGAAGGTTCCGGCGATGGCGCCGCATCCGGAGGCGGCGAGCAGCCAGCCCAGATACTCGCCGTTGCCGAGGATCTCCTTCGCGTACACCGGCAGCATCAGCGGCGTGAACGCGTCGTCGAGGAAGTTGGTGACGAAGACGAAGGAGGTCATCGCGCCGATCACGGGGATCGTCTTGACGACGGCCAGGCCTTCGGTCAGCTGGCGGAAGAAGCCGAGCTTTCCACCCGGGTTCGCGGTGGGCCGGGCGCGGGGCACGGCGAACGCCACGAGAGCCGAGGCGATGAGGAACGTCGCGGAATCGACGTACATCCCGGCGACCGAACCCGAGACCGCGACGAGCAGTCCGGCGAGCGGCGCGCCCACCACCAGGCCGAGGCGCGGGGCCGCCTGGAACCAGGAGTTGGCGCTCTCCAGGCGTACTCCCGCGCCCTCGGCGAGCGGTTTGATCAGGCTCAGGCGCGCCGCCTGAGCCGGGGTCGCCACGACGGTCCGGCCGAAGAGCAGCGCCATCAGGAGCGGCAGGGGCAGTCCCACGGTCTGGTCGAGCAGCGGAACGAGCCCGATGAGCACGCCGGCGAACAGGTCGGACAGGACGCTCATGCGGCGCCCCCCGATCCGGTCGATGATGACCCCACCGATCGCGCCCGCGAAGATCAGCGGCAGCGCGTTGGCGAACCCGGCGAGGCCGGTGGCGATCGGGCTGCCCGTGGCGCCCAGGACGTAGAGCGGCACCGTCACGATGGTCACCGCGTTGCCGAACGCGGACAGGTACTGCGCGCTCAGCAGCACGGACAGCGGGCCACGGCGCCGGGGCACTGTCCCGGCTGTGTCGGGGGGCACGGGGGTGTCGTTCACTGCTGCTCCAGACGTACGTCGCTGAGCTCGGCGAAGAGCTGGTTCATCTGCTCCTCCGACACCCCGACGATGCCGGGTACGTCGTCGGGTTCGGCGTGCGCCGCGAGGAGTTCGGTCAGGTCGGCGGCGGCGCGTGCGGCCGCCTCCCGGACGGTCGACTCGGCGACGCGGGCCGGGTCGTAGAGCCAGCGGAAGACGGCTCGGCCCGCCTGGATGCCGACGGCGACGTCGACGTCCACGTCGCGTCCCGCCGGCCGGTACTCCTCGGCGGCGAATTCGCCCGCGCCGGTGAAGAGCCCCTCGCTCGCTTCGGCCGGTTCGGCGAGAGCGCCGAGGTAGTTCACGACGATCCGAGGCGTGGAAAGGCCGGCGAATCGGGCCCGCAGCGCGGCGTCGGCACAGCTGCGCAGGAGTCCGTACGTCTTGCCACCGTCGGGTGTGTGGCGCAGGGCGGTGCCGACCGCGGCGAGGTCCTCGTGGAGCGTGCCGCCGGTGAGCGGCAGGTGCAGCGGGTAGGGGCACGCGTAGTAGCCGACGGCGCGGGTGGGGTCCCAGTTCCGCAGCGTGGGCAGCGGCTCGCGGCCGAGCCCCATCGTGGAGACGACGACCTCCTCGGTGTGCGGGCGCAGCGCCCGGGCCACGACGGTGAACGCCTCGGCTTCCAGCGAGCCGGGCCGCCCCGCGAGCGGCACTGCGGCCTCGAACTGCCTGACGCCTTCGGCGAGTTCGGGCGTTCCCCAGTTCACGGGACGGACCGCGGCGAGGCGCGCGGCCCAGAAGTCCGCCTGCGGGGACGGGTCGAGAGTCCGCAGCGCAGCCGCGTACTCCAACTGCCCGGCCGGTTCGGGGATCAGCGGCTGCCCCTGATAGGCGCGGGCCAGATCGGCGACGACGATGCCCCAGGACATGCCGTCGATGACGAGGTGGTTGGCGCTGATGACGACCAGGTCCGCGGCGGTCTCGTCGGTGCCGCCGGGGATCAGGCTGACGGCGAAGAGTGCACCGCTCTCCGCGTCGAAGGCCGCACGCTGGACGGCCGCGACGTCCCGGGGCTCGCTCCCCGGGTCCTCGACGCGCCACGACCAGCGGTCACCGACGCGGGCCCGGCGCCCTTCGGGGCGAACGTGGAATGCGGTGGAGAGTCCGGGGTGGGCGTCGACCACCGCCTGGGCGGCGGCCTCCAACCGGCCTACGTCCAATGCCTCGTTGGCCCGCAACACGAAGGTGTGCGCGAAGTCCTCGACCCTCTCCAGCCCGGAGTCGTACAACAGCTCCTGCTCGGACCCGAGCGGGCCCAGCGGCACCTCGCCGTCCGCTGCGGCGACTTGGCGGTCGCGGGCGAGAACGACCCGCGCGAGCCCGCCCAGCGTCGGATTGCTGAAGACGTCCCGCAGCGTGAGCGTGAACCCCTCGGCCTTGAGCAGGTGCGTGAGTCGCACCGCGAGCAGGGAGGTCCCGCCCACCTCGAAGAACACGTCCCCCGGGACCGCTTCGGACACACCCAGCGCCTCGCGCCAGGCCCGCTCGACCCGCTCGATGCCCTCGACCGGCCCCGTGTCGGGTTCGGCGGGCGCGACAGGCGGGGCCAGGACGGAGACCACCGGCGAGGCGGGCGGCACGGTCCGGGTGCGCAGCGGGGTGTCGGGGGACTTGGCGAAGAGCTCGACGAGCTGGAGCAGGCGGCGTGCCATCCGCTCGATGGTGGACGGCAGGAACAGCGCCGTGCGGTACTCGATGCGCCCGTACATCAGGCCGTTGACCTGCCACCACGCCACTGTCATGTCCATCGAGGAGATGCCCTCGGGCACGGCGTTGGCGTAGACGTCGGCGCCCGGGACCTTGAACAGAACGGAGTCGCCGAGGTTGAGCTGGACCAACATGGTCTGTAGGAGCGGGTATCGGGTCACCGACCGGTTGGGCGCGACTGCCTCGACGATCTCCCCGAAGGGCACCTCGCGGTGGTCGGCGACGGCGACGGCCCCCTCGACCGTGGCGGCGAGCACCTGGGCGGGCGTTGGCTGTTCCGGCAGGCGCACGCGGATCGGCACGTTGGTGAGCAGGAAGCCGATGAGGTCCTGCACCGCGTCCTGGCCCCGGGTGACGCTCGGCACGCCGACGACGATGTCACGGGCCCCGGTCTCCTCGTGCAGGAGCGCGACATAGGCGGCGGTCATCGCGGTGGCCATGGTGGTGCGTGCCTCGCCGGCCCTGGCGGTGAAGGCCGCGGCGACGTCCTCGTCGAGGATGAAGTTGTACTGCTCGCCGGCGTGGTCGGAGGTGTCGGGCGTCGCGTCATAGGGCAGCGGAAGGCGCGTGGGGGCGCCGGCGAGGTACGTACGCCAGAAGGCGCGGTGCTCCTCGCCCTTGGGGCCGGCGAAGTAGTCGCGCTGCCATTGCGCGTAGTCACCGAACTGCACGGGCAGGACGGGGACTTGAGGCTCGACGCCTTCGAGGTAGGCGCGGTAGTGCTCGATCAGCTCGTGGTTGAGGCGTACGTAGGACCACTGGTCGGTGAACGAGTGCGGCATCGTCTGGACGATCTGGTGGTCACCGTCGGCGACGCGGCCCACCGCGAGGCGGAGCACGGGGTCGTGGCGCAGGTCGAAGGGGCGGCGCACCTGTTCGGCGACGAATGCGGCCCGGCGTTCCTCCACCTCGTCCGCGGGGCCGTCGGAGACGTCGGCGAAGGTGACGTCGGCACCCCGGTCGGCGTGGACCAGCAGGTAGGGCTTGCCGTCCTCGGTCTCGACGCCGGAGCGCAGCAGTTCGTGGCGGCGGGCAACGGCGTGCGCGGCCTTGGTGAACACGTCCAGGTCGAAGGCGCCGTGGAAGCGCAACCCGAAGCCGAGGGTGTAGGTCGTGGTGCCGGGGTCCAACTCGTCCAGGATCCAGAGGCGTTCCTGGTCCATGCCGAGCGGGAAGCGCTTGCGGGGGCCCGGCCGGGTGCGCAGCGGGGGGCCGGAGCGGGCGGCGACGAGACGGGCGGCGAGGGCGGCGCGCTGGGCCGGGTCGAGCTTGGCGAGGCGGGCGGCGGCGGCCGCGCGGTCGGATGTCACGTGCGGGCTCCTTCCAGGGCTTCGATGCCGCTCTCGCCACCGGAGAGTGCGAGCAGTTGGGGCAGGGCCGCGAGGACGTCAGCGGCGGGCAGGCCGAAGTCGATGAGGTGGCCGACCTCGTCGGCGCCCGCGTCGCGGAGTTCGGCGAGGACGGCTCGGGCCTTGGCCGGGGTGCCGAGGAGCGAGGGACCGTGCAGGAAGTCGAGGTAGGCGCTCTCCAGGAGCACCTCCTCGTCCTGGTCGGCCGCGGTGGTCTGACTGCGGAAGGACCGGAGGTAGGCGTGCATGGCGGGCCGCAGAAACTCTTCGAGGTCCGGACGGTCGCTGACGTGCGCGTGAACCATGACGACCACGTCGCCGTCGCCCTCGTGCCCTGCCTCGCGCCAGGCGGCGCGGTAGCGGGCGATGTTCTCGCGCAGCTTCTTGAGCGTCTGGCCGAGGAGCGCGGTCATGATGCCGTACCCCGCGCGGCCCGCGGACTCGAAGGTGGTGGGGTTGCCCGCGGCGGTGAGCCAGACGGGCAACTCGGCCTGGACGGGCCGTGGTTGGGTCCGCACTTCGGCCTCGCCGCCGGCGGTGGTGGGATAGCGCACCGCCTCCCCGCGCCAGTGCGCACGCACCTGCTCCATGGTGCGTGCCGTCACCTCGCGGCGGTCGGCGTAGCCCTCGCGGGCGAGGACGAAGTCGTCCGGGTGCCAGCCACTGGCGAAGGAGATGCCGACGCGCCCGCCGGAGAGGTTGTCGACCAGCGCCCAGTCCTCGCTGATGCGGGCCGGGTGCTGTAGGGGCGCCGCGACGCTGCCCGCGCGGATGCCCAGGCGTTGCGTGGTGGCGGCCACCGCGGCGCCGAGGACGGCCGGGTTGGGTGAGAAGCCGCCGAAGTCCACGAAGTGCCGTTCGGGGAGCCAGATGGCGTGCAGCCCGGCGCGGTCTGCGAGGGCGGCGGCCCGAAGGACCAGCGGGTAGTAGTCGACGGCCTCGTGCGCGGTGGCGCTGGCGAAGAAATAGAGGCTCTGCCGGTCCGGGAGCGGGGCCGGCTCGGCCACGGTCTCGACTGCGGGGGCCTTCGCGCGTGCGTCGCGGCGGCGCATGTTCTCATTCAGGCGCTTGCGCTGCTCGGGTGTGAGCGCCTGTAGGCGCTGGGACAGCTCGGTCATGCGTCTCCCTCCGGGCCACTGCCGTTCTCGAGCTCGTCGAGGAGCCGGAGCAGTTCGTCGTCGTCGCGCTCGGCGACCAGCGCCTGCGCGCAGGCCACGAACTCGCCGAGCGAGGAGTTCTCGTACAGGTCCTGGAGCCGCATGTTCAACAGCAGGTCGTTGTTGATGACGGTGATGAGCTGGGCGGCCTGAAGTGAAGTGCCGCCCAGGGTGAAGAAGTTGTCCCCGGGGCGCAGCGGGGCGCCGCCGAAGGCGCTCTGCCAGAGCGAGGCGATCACGGCGGGGGTGCTGTCGCCGTCCAAGTCGGCGGAAGCGGCCCGGGGCTCGTCCTCGGCTTGCGGCCGCGGGTCGAGGTCCTCCTGTCCGTCTTGTACATCGGCCTCTGGCGCCCGGCGCTCACGCGGCTCGGTGGGGACGGCTTCCACCCAGTGCCTGGTGTCGGCGAAGGGGTAGGCGGGCAGCCGGACCGCAGCCCGCGGGCTCGGGATGTCGAGCCGGGGCGAGCAGCCCGCTGTCCACAGCTGGGCCAAGGCGTCCTGGACCGCGAGCGGCTCGGCCTGCTTGCCGTCGCCGAGGAGGTCGGTGACGAGCGGGGTCCTGTCGTGCCGCCGTGCCGCCTGGCGGGCGAGACTGGTCATGGTCCTGCCCCGCTGGACGCCGAGGACGACGTCGGGCCCCGCGTTCAGGAGGGTCGCCAGCGCCTCGTCGAGGCGCACCGTGGAACGCAGTTGTCGGCCCCAGTAGCCGGGGTCTGTGGCCTGCTGGTCGGTCAGCGGGAGGCCGGTGAGGTTGGAGACGACGGTCAGGTCCGGCTTGGGGGCGCGCAGCGTGAACTCGCCCAGGAAGCCGGCGAACTCCTCCGCCGCCGACGTCATGGCGCGCGAGTGGAACGCCCGGGTGGTGGCGAGGCGGGTCACCGCGACACCTCGGGTGCGGCACCGCTGCTCCAGCTCGGCCACGGCGTCCGGGGCTCCGCCGAGGACGGTGTTGTCCGGCGCGTTGAGCCCGCACACGTCCACGGGGAGGCGTTCGGCGAGCCCGAGGGCGGTGCTCTCGTCCGCGCGGACGGCCACCATGGCTCCTTGCGGGGCGCCCGCCATCAGCCTGCCGCGCGCGACGACGGCCGCCGCGGCCTCGTCGAGGGTGAAGACCCCTGCGTACGCGGCGGCGGTCAACTCTCCGACACTGTGCCCGAGAAGAAGAGCGGGCCGTACGGCGTACCGCTCCAGGAGCCGAAGCGCCGCCGTGCCGAGCACGAACAGCAGGGGCTGAACGACCGCCGTGTCCATCAGGCGCGGGTCGTCGGCGGACCACTCGCCGAAGGCACTGAGGTCCGGCCCTCCGGCCGCCGACACCGTTGCGGACAGTTCCGACAGGTCCGTACGGAACTCGGCGTCCACCGCGGCGTACGCGGTGCCGACTCCGGCCAGGGACACGCCCTGGCCGGGCAGCAGCGCGGCGACGGTGGGCTGTGTGACGGCGCCCCGCGCCTGCCCCTGCCCCTGCTCTGCGAGCGCGAGCAGTTCGGTGCGCAGGCGCCCGCGCGCGGCGCTCTCGTCGGCGGGCAGGGCCACGGCCCAACGCCGGTCGAGGGGGCGACGGCCGTGCCGCAGGGTGGCGAGGACGTCGGCGAGCGGGACGTCCGCTCCTCCGCCCTGCTGGAGCCAGTGTGCAAGTGAACGTGCCTTGTCCCGCAGGGCGTTGTCGGTCGCGGCGGAGAGGACGGCGATGCCGGGACGGTCGCTGCTCGTCTCCGACGGGGCCGGGGTGGCCGGGATCGGCGCGCGCCGCGCGGGCGCGACGATGACGTGGACGTTGGTGCCGCCGAGCCCGAACGAGCTGACTGCCGCGTGCTGGGGAAGTTCGTCGCCCCAGGGCTCGGCCTTGCGCGGGATGAAGAAGCGGGGCGAGCCGAGCGCCACATCGGGCCCGTCGCCCGGTTGGTGCGGGATCGGCGGCACGGTGCGCTCCTGCACGGCGAGCACGGTCTTGATGAGGCCGAGCACGCCGGCTGCCGTGTCGCAGTGCCCGATGTTCGGCTTCAACGCGCCCAGCGCGCAAGATAGTTCACCGCCGCGGTCTCCGTATACCTCCGCCAGGGCGGCGAGTTCGATCTGGTCGCCGAGGACGGTGCCAGTGCCGTGGGTCTCCACGTAGCCGATGTCGGCGGCCGCGAGACCGGCCGACTCCAGCGCCTCACGGATGACGTCCGCCTGGCCGCGGGGACTTGGGGCGACGAGGCTCATACGGTCGGCGCCGTCGTTGTTGACCGCGCTGCCGATGATATGCGCGCGGACACCGCTCGCGCCCCGCTCGTCGAGGTCGGCCGCGCGGCGCAGCACCACGACCCCGGCGCCGCTCGACGGCACCGTGCCGAGGCTGCCCTCGGTGAAGGGGCGGCAACGGCCGTCCGGGGAGACGATGCCGCCCTCGGTGAACTCGTACGTGGGCCGCTCCACCGGGTGGATGGTGACGCCACCCGCCACCGCGATATCGCACTCGTAGGTGAGCAGGCTGCGCACGGCCTGATGCACCGCGACCAGCGAGGTCGAACACGCGGTTTGTACCGTCATGCTCGGCCCGGTCAGGCCGAGCCGGTAGGAGATGGCGGTAGCGAGGAAGTCACGGGAGTTCCCGAGCTGGAGCTGCTCCTGACCGTGCACCCGCACCAGCTGCTCGTCGGTGAGCACGTTCGCGTGGAGATAGGCGTCCGGGCCGCACCCGGCGAACACGCCGACCCGGTCGGTGGTGGCACCCGGGTCGATCCCCGCGTCCTCAAGAGCCTGCCACACCAGCTCGGTGAGCACCCGGTGCTGTGGGTCCGTCATCGCGGCCTGGGCCGGGGACATGCCGAACAGCTCTGCGTCGAACTCGGCGAAACGGTCGATCTGGCCCGCCTGGAGTGGGCCATCCGCCTCGGGCCCGTTCCGCGCGGCGGGCAGGCTGACCCGGCCGTCGGCGAGGCCGGACCAGAAGGTCTCCGGGTCCGCGGAGCCCGGCACCCGCAGGGCAAGCCCCACGACCGCCACCGCGTTGTCCATGTCGGTCATGCCGATTTTCCTCCAGGCTTGCTTGCGTTCGAACCCGAGCCACCACGGGACTCGATGGCCGCCATGAGTCGGCGCGGGGTGGAGTGGCGGAAGATGTCCCGCAGCCGCACTTCGGGATAGCCGTTCTTGCGGAGCGCAGCGTTGAGCCGCACGGCCAGCAGGGAATTCCCGCCCAGGTCGAAGAAGTTGTCGTCTGGCCCGACGGGGACGCCCATGACCTCGCGCCAGATGACGGCGAGCGCTGCGGGACCACTGGCTTCGCCACCCGGTGCGAGACCGGCGCCGTCGCCCGTGGCGCTCGCGCCGGGCGCTTCGACGGGTGTGGCCTCGGAGGTGGGTACGGGCTCTGGGAGGTGGGTGGGATCGAGTTTGCCGTTGGGGGTGAGGGGGAGTTGGGGGAGGGCGGTGAGGGTTGCGGGGATGAGGTGGGTGGGGAGTCGTTGGGTGAGGGTGTGGCGGATGTCGGGGAGGTGGTCGGGGTGGGTGAGGACGGCGTAGGCGTCGATGCGGGCGGTGGCGGGGTCGTTGGGGGTGCGGACGAGGGCGGCGGCTGCGGTGACGCGGGGGTCTTCGAGGAGGGTGGTGCGGATTTCGCCGAGTTCGATGCGGTGGCCGCGGATTTTGACTTGGTCGTCGAGGCGGCCGAGGTGTTCCAGGAGGCCGTCGGGGGTGTAGCGGCCCAGGTCGCCGGTGCGGTACAGGCGCCCACCGGGCATGGTGGTGTCGGTGTCGGTGTCGGTGCTGGTGTCGGTGTTGGTGGTGCTGGTGTCGGTGGTGTTGGTGGCGCCTGTGGTGTTGGTGGTGGTGAGGTGGTTGGGGAGGAAGCGTTGTGTGGTGAGTTCGGGTCGGTTGTGGTAGCCGTGGGTGACGCCGGCTCCGCCGACGTAGATTTCGCCGGGGACGCCGGGTGGGACCGGTCGGGCCTGGTCGTCGAGGATGTGGAGTTGCCAGCCGGGCAGGGGGCGGCCCACCGTGCGTGAGCCGGTCAGGGCGTCGGCGCGGGTGACCGTGTGCCAGGTGCAGTGCACGGTGGTTTCGGTGATGCCGTACATGTTCACCGGACGGCAGGCGGTCTCGGGGTAGCGGTCGAGCCAGGGCAGCAGCATCTTGGTGTCCAGGGGTTCCCCACCGAAGATCAGCAGGCGCACGGACAGGCCCCCGTCGGGGAACCGGTCGGCACGGATCAGCTGGGAGAACGCGGACGGGGTCTGGTTCAAGACGGTGACCTGTTCCCGGGCCAGCAGGGCGTGGAGTTCCTCGGGATCGCGGGCGGCCCAGTGGTCCACGACCACCAGCCGGCCACCGGTCAGCAGGCAGCCCCAGATCTCCCACACCGAGAAGTCGAACGCGAACGAGTGGAAGAACGACCACACGTCGTGCGGGCCGAGCCGGAACTCATCCCGGGTCGCGGCGAGCAGGGCCATCACATTGTGGTGCGCCACCAGCACCCCCTTGGGACGCCCGGTGGAACCCGACGTATGAATCACATACGCCAACGCGTCCCCACCGACCCGCGGTAGTTCCCGCCCCGCATCGAGGGGCTCGGCAGCCACGTCCACACACGTCACACGGCCGGCCACCTGGTCCGGGAGTCCGTCGCCGACCACCACCGACACCCCGGTGTCCTCGACCACGAACGCCAGCCGCTCCGCCGGATAGCCGGCATCCAACGGCACATACACCGCCCCGGCCCGCAACACCCCCAACAACCCCACCACCAAAGCCACGGACCGCCCCAGACACACCCCGACCCGGTCACCAGGCCCCACCCCGGCCTCAACCAACACCCGCGCCAACCCAGCAGACCACTCCTCCAACTCCCCATACGTGAGCGAACCCTCACCATCAGCGACAGCCACCCGACCAGGACCGAGCGCAGCCCGCTCGACGAAG
>NZ_BAAARK010000047.1:0-46826 GCF_039532155.1 Streptomyces lunalinharesii | reverse complement strand
TTTCGCCTTCGGCGGGGGTGGTTGTGGGGTGGGGCTGCGGTGTGTGGTGGGTGGCGGGGGTGGGGCCTTGGGGGTGGGTGTGCGGACTGCTGCGCTTTACGTCCGCACACCCACCCCCAAGGCCCCACCCCCTCGCGCCGTCGTTACGGTTCCCCACCCCTTGAGGTGAGGAAGTAGGGGCCTGGCTGCTCACGTCCGACCCGGGCTTCTGGTCGGGGGCCCACCACAACGGGGCCGCTCTGTCCCCTCCCCCCACCGGGCGGGGGCGCTCAACGGCGAGGAGGGGTCGGGCCTGCGGGGGCGTTGTGCAGGACTGCTGCGCTTTACGTCCTGCACAACGCCCCCGCAGGCCCGACCCCGGCACCACCCACCAACCGACGCCCCCACCCGAACCCACCCCCGCCGAAGGCGAAACCGCACCCCCACGGCGAGAAAGCCGACAACGTGGTGCACGGCCCCGCCAGGTACGGCAAAGTACCTGCCATGACGATGATCGGCAGAAGACGGCTCCTCGCCGCCGGAGGCGGCATCGCGCTCACCGGGGCGATGGCGACCGCGTGCGGTTCCAACACCGGTCGTGGCGGCTCCGGTTCGGGCCCCGCGCTGGCGCAGTGGTACCACCAGTACGGCGAGCCGGGCACCCAGCAGGCGGTGAAGCGGTACGCCGCCGCGTACGAGAAGGCGGACGTCAGCGTCCAGTGGCGGCCCGGCGACTACGACCGGCAGACCGCGGCGGCGCTGCTGACCGACTCGGGGCCGGACGTCTTCGAGGTCAACGGGCCGCTGCTGGAGCAGATCCAGGGCGGGCAGGTCGCCGATCTGACCGAGCTGGTCGCGCCGGTCAAGGACGACTTCAACCAGGCGGTGCTGGCGCCCAAGATCTGGCAGGACAAGATCTGGGGCATCCCGCAGACCGTCGACACGCAGCTGCTCTACTACCGCAAGAGCCTGCTGAAGGGCGCCGGGGTGCAGCCGCCGCAGAGCGTCGACGCACTCGTCGACGCCGCGAAGAAGCTCACCACCGGCAAGGTCAAGGGGCTGTTCCTCGGCAACGACGGCGGCGTCGGGGTGCTCAGCGGGACGCCGCTGTTCGCCGCCGGGCTGAGCCTGATCACCGAGGACGGCAAGGTCGGGTTCGACGATCCGGCGGCGGCCCGGGTGCTGGCGAAGTTCCGGCAGTTGTTCGCCGACGGGTCGCTGTTGCTGGGCGCGCCCACGGACTGGTCCGACCCGGCGGCCTTCGTCCAGGGGCTGACCGCCATGCAGTGGTCGGGGCTGTGGGCGCTGCCGCAGATCAAGAAGGCGCTGGGGGACGACTTCGGGGTGCTGCCGTTCCCGAAGGACGGCCCGGGCGGGAAACCCACCGTGCCGGTGGGGGCGTACGCGTCGGCGGTGAACGCCCGCAGCAAGAACCGGGCGGCGGCCGGGGAATTCGCCAAGTGGTTGTGGATCGACCGGACGGATTTCCAGCAGGATTTCGCGCTGTCGTACGGATTCCACATTCCGGCCCGCCTGTCGCTGGCGAAGAAGGCCCAGAAACTCCACGAGGGGCCCGCGGCGGACGCGGTGCGTTTCGCCACCGACCACGGTTACGCCGAACCGCTGCTGTGGAACACCGCGGACCGCAACGCGTACCAGGACGCGCTCAGCCGGATCATCAAGAGCGGGGCGAACCCGGAGACGGAGCTGAAGTCCGTGGTGCGGACGGTCAACGCCGAGCTGCAGCGGGCCAAGAAGAAGTGAGCGCGCGCACCGCCTCGCTGCTCGGTCCGCAACGGCGCAATCTGTGGTTCTGGGTGTTCGTCGGGCCGTTCGCGATCGGGCTGACGCTGTTCACCTACGTCCCGTTGCTGTGGAGCGTCTACCTCAGTTTCTTCGACGCCCACAACACGGTGAACCCGACGGAATTCATCGGGCTCGACAATTACACGGCGATGCTCCAGGACGGCGCCTTCCTGAGCAGTTTGGGCACCTTCCTGCTCTTCACCGCGTTCATCGTGCCGGCCACGTTCGGACTGTCGCTGTCGTTGGCGCTGATGGTGAACCGGCTGCGTTTCGCGCAGGCGTTCTTCCGTTCGGTGTTCTTCCTGCCGACCGCG
This sequence comes from Streptomyces lunalinharesii, assembly GCF_039532155.1. Lineage (NCBI taxonomy): Bacteria > Bacillati > Actinomycetota > Actinomycetes > Kitasatosporales > Streptomycetaceae > Streptomyces > Streptomyces lunalinharesii. Next base: position 44,727 of record NZ_BAAARK010000047.1, on the reverse strand, counting down.
TGCTCCTACGTCGTGGCGTCGCTGATCTGGAAGCTGTCGCTCTTCAACGGGGTGCGGTTCGGACTGGCGAACACCGTGCTCGACTGGTTCGGGCTGGACCAGACAGCGTGGCTGTCGACGACCAGTCCGCCCTGGTACTGGCTGGTGATCGTCACCGTGCGGCTGTGGCTGCAAGCCGGCTTCTACATGATCCTCTTCCTCGCCGGGCTCCAGCGGATCTCCCCGCAGTTGTACGAGGCGGCGGCGGTGGACGGGGCCCGGCCGGGCTGGCAGGTCTTCCGGCACATCACCTTCCCGCAGCTGCGGGCCACTTCGGTGGCGGTGGTGCTGCTCCTGGTCATCAACGCCTTCCAGGCGTTCGACGAGTTCTACAACCTGCTGAGCGACGCCCGCGGCTATCCGCCGTACGCCCGCCCCCCGCTGGTGTACCTGTACTACACCGCGCTCGGTCGGGACCAGAACCTGGGGCTGGGCAGTGCCGGCGCGGTGATCCTGGCGCTGCTCATCGCGTTGGCGACGGTGGTCCAGGCCCGTTGGTTCGGGCTCGGCCGCAAGGAGGACTGAGACCATGCACGAGGCCCTGACCCGGGCCGGCCGGGCGCTGCGCAGGGTGCTGCTGGTCGCGCTGGCCCTGCTGTTCCTCGTCCCGTTCTACCTGTTGGTGCGCAACGGGCTGGCGAGCGAGGCCGACATCACGGCGCCCTCCTGGACGTTCTTCCCGCACGAGCTGCACTGGTCGAACCTGACGGAGGCGTTCGCCGATCCGGACCTGCCGTTGGCCCGCTCGCTGCTCAACTCGACGGTGATCGCGGTGGCGACGACCGTGGGCACGGTGGTGCTGGCCTCGATGGCCGGCTACGGACTGGCCCGCATCCCCTACCGCCACGCCTCGGTGGTCTTCTACGCGATCCTGGGCACCCTGATGGTCCCGGCGGCCGTGACGTTCGTGCCCAGCTTCGTGCTGGTCTCCACCCTCGGCTGGATCTCGACGCTGCGCGGCCTGGTCGTCCCGACGCTGTTCAGCGCCTTCGCGTGCTTCGTCTTCCGGCAGTACTTCCTGGGCTTCCCCAAGGAGTTGGAGGACGCGGCGCGGGTGGACGGGCTGGGGTACTGGCGGACGTACTGGCGGATCGTGGTGCCCAACACCCGGCCGGTGTTCGCGGCGGTCGGCACCATCGTCTTCATCGGGGCGTGGAACTCCTTCCTGTGGCCGCTGGTGATCGGGCAGGACCAGTCGGCCTGGACGGTGCAGGTGGCGCTGTCCACGTTCACCACCGCACAGAACCTCAACCTGCACGAACTCTTCGTCGCGGCGGGCGTGTCGATCGTCCCGCTGGTGGTGGTCTTCCTGCTGCTCCAGCGGTACATCGTGGCCGGCGTGGAGCGCTCCGGCATCGACGACTGAGCGCGGGCGCGGTCCGCGCGCCATGGGCAGCGGGCCGCGGATGCGGTACGGTGCGTGCCATGTGCACGTACCTGGATCTCCGTGAGGCGGCGCCGCGCGACCGCGGCCCTCACGGTGCGTGCGCCCCGCGCGGCCTGAGCTTCCTGCGCCGCCGCGGCCGGGTGGGTTCGCCCCCGGCCGGCTGTCCCGGCACCCGCTGAGGACCCGGAGCCCCGGCCCTGCCGCCGGCCTCCCGCCCGCGCCTCCTTCCCGGCACCCGCCCTCCCCTCCCCCGCGCCCGCCGCCCACCCGCGGCCGTGCGCCCACCCGACTCCGTTGCATGGAGGACCTGTTGACGACTCCCACCGACGCGCCCGCGACCGCCGGCACGCCGCCCCTGCGCCCCCACCGCATCCCCGCCGACGGCCTCTACGAAGGCCACCGGATCCTGCGCCGCACCCCGGACGACTGGCCGGACCGGCCCTACGAGCTGTTCGACGTCGTCCCGCAGTCCGCCACCATCGGGGCGGAGGTGCGGGGGCCGGACCTGTCGCGCCCGCTGTCCGCGGCGCTACGGGCGGAGCTGAACCGGGCCCTGCTGGAGTGGAAGGTGCTGTTCTTCCGCGGACAGCACCTGACGTCCGCCGCGCAGCGCCAATTCGCCTCCTATTGGGGGGAGTTGGAGACCAACCCGCTGCTCGCCCGGGGCGACTCGAAGGAGGTGGTGCGGTTTGACAAGGCGGCCGCCGGCGCTCGGACGTTCGAGAACGTCTGGCACACGGACGTAACCTTCCGCGAACGGCCGGCGATGGGCGCGGTGTTGCAGCTGCACGAGGTTCCGGCGGCGGGCGGGGACACGATGTGGGCCGACATGGCCGCGGCGTACGACAATTTGCCACTGGAAATCCGGGAGCGGATCGATGGGGCGCGGGCGGTGCACGACTATCTCCCGGGCTTCTCTCGATTCTTCTCTGCGTCCCAACTCGCCCCGCTCCAGGGGGAGTTCCCTCCGGTGGAGCATCCGGTGGCGCGCCGGCACCCGGAGACCGGGCGACGGATGCTGTTCGTCAACGCGTCGTTCACCACCCGGATCGTGGGACTGCCGGAGGCGGAGAGCGACCGGTTGCTGCGCCTGTTGTTCCAGCAGGCGCATGTCCCGGAGTTCCAGGTGCGGTTCCGCTGGCGGGCCGGGGACGTCGCCTTCTGGGACAACCGCGCCACCCAGCACTACGCGGTCTTCGACTACGGCACGCAGCGGCGGATCGCGGAGCGGGTGGCGATCGCCGGGGACCGGCCGTACTGACGGGACGGCCCCGCGCGCCGCGGCCGGCCGGCGACTCAGCGCTCGAAGACCGCCGCCCCGTCGAGGTGGGCGCCGCGCAACAGGGCGGCGCCCAGCGGCGTCAGGGTGTGCAGCACCGCGTTGCCCTGGCGCAGGGTGGACAGCAGGCCGGCGTCGCGCAGGACGGTGGCGTGCTGGCTGGCGGAGGCCAGCGAGACGTCGACGCGGCGGGCGAGTTCGCTGGTGGTGCAGCCGACGCCGATGCCGTGCAGGATCGCCGAGCGGGTCTGGCCCACCAGCCGGCCCAGCGAGCGGTCGGCCGGGACCGGCGGGGCGAGGCGGGGCGCCGGGTGCTCGACCGGATAGACCAGGACCGGCGTCAGGTCCGGGTTGTGGAAGGTCACCGGGGTGCGGCGGCAGAAGTACGAGGGCAGCAGGAGCAGCCCGCGGCCGCCGAGGTGGAGGTCGCGGTCCACCGGGTAGTCGGCCTCCAGGACGGGCGGACGCCAGCGCATCATCGGCGGCAGCGACGCCAGCAGCCGGTCCGCGCCGCCGTCCAGCAGGGCCCGGCCACGGGCGGCCCGGTCGGCCTCTATCCGACTGCGGACGCGGTGCCAGTGGGGGGCGACGGCCGCGTCGTGGTAGCGCTGGAGTATCCCGGCGAGGCGGCCCAGCGCGCGGGTCTCGCCGTCCGCCATGGCGCGTATCCAGGCGGGGAGCGGGCGCCCCGCGGCGGGCACCAGGCGGGCGAGTTCGGCGTGCAGCCGACCGACCGGCGTCTCGCGCAGCGCGCCGAGCGCCTCGCCCATGCCGAGCAGGCCCTCGGCGGGCGTCAGGAAATCCGGGAAATAGCCGCGGGTGGGCACCAGCGGTGCCAGCAGACGCGCTTCGCCATTCAACCTTCCACGGGTTTCCGATCGCCAACTGCCGAACGTGGAATCGTCACGCCGGTCGCGAAGCCGGTGAAAGCTTAAGACCGTCTCCCACAGCGCATCCGGGCGCGCGGCAATCCGCACGCGGGCCAGATCGAGTCCACTGAAATGGACGCGTAACACCGAACCCCCACTCTTTGGTTATCTCCGTCGGCCCCCGGCACGCCTGAGTATGCACGCAACCACACGCGGTCACCATGCCCTTTTGGCCAGAGTTGAAAAGGGTCGCGCGGGGCCCCGCCCGGACGGAATGCTGGAGGCAATTCAACGTCGGTGCGCACGGCCCGGATTGCTCGATCCCGTGGGGGGTGATGGGCAAACAACCGGCCGGGCACAGCCCCGTTGAAGGCCGCCTCCCACGCCGACTGGGAGGGCGGCAGCTCCCGAGGGGGGAGTCCGGAGAAAAGCAAGGGCGGCACCCGTGCGCACGGGTGCCGCCCTTGCCGTGCGCCGTCGTTCGCCAGCCGGCCGCGGGGCGTGCCGCCGCCCGGTCGGCCACGGCCCCGACTCCGACAACGGCCGACAACCGACCGTGACCCGCGCCACTAAACGGTTCCGATACGGACGGTTCCCGTTCGGACCATTGTGGCGCGGGGCATTGCGCCGCGGATGGTTCTCCTTTGGACGATTTCCGGTGCGACGGCTTCCGGTTCAACGGATTCCCGGTCGCCGGGTTCCGGTGCCGCTTCCGATCCCCGGCGTCGACGCTTTTCGGGATTTTGCGCAAGGGCCGCCGGGCCCCTTCTTCGGGCCGTACGCCGAAAGCCCCGAAAGCAGCGCCCGGAGCGGAGCGGCGGGCCCCGGCGTGGCAGACTGGGCGGCCCCATGAACCCCGCCCCCCTCGACCCCACGGACCTCGCGCTCGTCCGCCTGCTCCAGCACGACGGACGCACGTCGTACGAGACGCTCGCCGCGCGGATCGGGCTCTCCCGGGCCGCCACCCGGGCCCGGGTCCGGCGTCTCAAGGAGGACGGGGTGGTGCGGATCGTCGGCATCGTCCACCCGGCGGTCCTCGGGCGGACGGTCTGCGCGCACGTGACGCTGGCGGTCAACGGTCCGGCCGCGCCCACCGCCCGGGCCCTCGCGGCGCTCCCGGAAGCGGTCTTCGTCACGCTGACGGCGGGCCGCCGGCCGATCGTCGCGGAGCTGCGCACGGAGAGCTTCGACGCGCTCAGCGCCCTCCTGGCCGACGTCTCCCGGCTCCCCGGCGTGCGGGAGGTGGACACCACCCCGTACACCCGCGTGGCCAAGGACCCCTACCTGCCCGCCGACGCGCCGGCCGCGCCGGACCTCGACGCCACCGACCACGCCCTCTTGCAGGCGCTCCAGGCGGACGGCCGGACGTCCTACGCCGACCTGGCGGAACGCGTCGGGATGTCCCCGGCGGCGGCGCGGGCCCGGTCGCTGCGGCTGCTGGCGGCCGGGATGCTGCGGGTCGTGGCGCTGACCAGCCCCGGGGCGGTGGGCCTGGGGTACCTCGCGGGGTTCGCGCTGCGCCGCTCGGGCACCGGGCCGGACGTGGCCCGGCTGGTGGCCGCCGAATCGGTGCAGTTCGCCGCGGAGTGCGTGGGGCGGGCCGATGTGATCGGCACGGTGGGTGGCGCGAGCCTGCCCGACGTCCTGACGGCACTGGAGGAGCTGCGGTCCGCCCCCGGGGTGCACGCCCTGGAGAGCTGGCTCCACCTGGAGCTGGTGAAGGAACGGTACGACTCCACCGCTCGCTGACCCCGCGCACCGGGCCGCCGTCACACCCCACGGCGGCCCGCCCCTCGGTCACCCCGGCACCCCCTCCGGTGCAGCTCCCGCTCGGCCTCCTGCCGCGCCCGGTCCTCGCGCGCGCCGGGCCCGCCGCACCGCCGCCCCGCCCGGCCGCAGACCACCCCGGGCCCGCCCGCGGATTCCGTTTCGTTCGCGCACCCCTGCCAAGATCAACGAAAATTTTCTTTCGACACCCCTTGGCGAGCGATTCGTTTGCTCTCTACACTCGCGGCGAGCGAGACGGCAGCACGAGACCTTCCCGGCCACCGATGCGACGGTCCGCCCCGCCCCGCGGTCCACCGCGCTCCGCCCTCCCTCGCGGACCGGTGCCGCGCCCCTTCTCCCCCGCACCACACAGGAGCACCACCATGCCCAACCCGCCCCGGACGGCAGCCGAACGCACCCTCCTCGTGACCGGCGGCACCGTCCACACCCTCACCGCGACCGGCTCCGCCGAGGCGCTCGCGGTGCGCGGCGACCGCATCGTGCACGTCGGCACGGCCGAGGACTGCCGCGCCGCGCTCGACGGCCGCGTGGACGAGGTGCTGGACCTGGACGGCCGGTGGGTCCTGCCCGGCTTCGTCGACGCGCACTGCCACCCGGTGATGTACGGCCAGAACCTGGCCTGGGCGGACGTCCGCCCGGAGACCGTCGACACCATCGACGGCCTGGTGGCGGCCCTGCGGCGGCACGCCGAGGGCCTGCGCCCCGACACCGCCCTGCGCGGCTTCGGCTACGAGCACCGGCGGCTGGCCGAGGGCCGCCACCCCACCTGCCGCGACCTGGACCGGGTCGCCACCGACCGCGAGGTGTACGTGATGAACGCCTCCGGACACGGCGGCGTCGTCAACTCCTTCACCCTGCGCAAGTACGGCATCACCGCCGGGACCCCGGACCCGGCGGGCGGCCGCATCGGCCGTGACGCCTCCGGCGAGCCCACCGGCGAACTGTGGGACGGCGCCTGCGACCTGCTCACCGGCCCCGACGGCGTCAAGATCACCAACCACGGGCCGAACTTCCACCTCGACGACCCCGAGGACGTCATGCGCGGCCACCTGCTGCGCGCCCAGGAGACGTTCCTGGCCGCCGGGGTCACCACCATCGGCGACGCCCAGGCCTCGCGCCGCGAGCTGGGCACGTACCTGCGCGCCCGCGACAACGGCGACCTGCGCATGCGGACCTCCGTCTACCTCACCTCCGCCCTCCTGGACACCGCCCTCGACCTCGGCCTGACCCGACGGCTGGGCGACGACCTGCTGCGCGTCCAAGGCGTGAAGCTGTACGCGGACGGCACGCTCGGCGGCTGGACCGCCTACTTCCCCGAGGGCTACGCCGCCGACTGCTGCCACCACGGGCAGCTCTACCACTCCCCCGAGGAGTACGCGGACCTGGTGCTCCGCGCCCACCGCGCGGGACTCCAGACCGCCACCCACGCCCAGTCCCCGTACGCCATCGGCATGGTCCTGGACGCCGTCGAGCGGGCGCTCGCCGCGGCCCCGGCCGCCGATCCGCGGCACCGCATCGAGCACTGCGGCCTGCCCACCGACGAGGAGATCGACCGGATGCGCGCGCTCGGGGTGCACGCCGTGCTCCAGCCGCAGCACCACCTGCGCACCGGCGACGGCACGCTGACCGCGATCGGCGCACTCGGGCACCGGTACAACCCCTGCGGCCTGCTGCAACGCGCCGGCACCTCGTTCGCGCTCAGCTCCGACGCGCCCGTCGCGCCGCCGCGCCCCTTCGAGGCCGTCGCCGCCGCCGCGAGCCGCGTCACCGTCCTCGGCACCCGGCTCGGCACCCCCGAGATGCGGCTCGCCGTGGCCGACGGGTTGCGCGCCCACACCGTCGGCGGGGCCCGTGCGCTGCACCGCGAGGACGCGGTCGGCGCGCTGTTCGCCGGTGGCCTCGCCGACTTCGTGATCACCCCGGTCGACCCCTACGGCGTGGCGGACCTCGGGGAACTCGCCGCCCTGGGCGTCGACGAGACGTGGATCGGCGGTCAGCGGGCCTGGGCCGCCTCGGCCTGACCCACCCCGCGCCTGCCCCTCACCCCGCCCGAGGGGCAGGCCCCGCGCACCGCGCCGCCCGCGCCCGCCACCGTGAAGGAGCACCACCGATGAGCACCACCGCACCACCAGACGACCCCGGGGCACCCGCTGCGAGCGCGGTCGAACAGCACGGCTACGACTTCATCCCGGAGTCGGAGCGCTACCTCTCCCCCCGCCAACTCGGCTTCTTCTGGGCCGGGATCAACTCCTACCAGTTCTTCTTCGTCCTGGGCGCCGGGGCCATCGCGCTCGGCCTCTCCCTGGTCCAGGCCGTCGTGGCGGTGGTGATCGGCAACGCGCTCTTCACGCTCGTCGCCTACAGCTCGATCGCCGGGCCGCGCGCCGGGCTGCCGGCGCTCACCCTGAGCCGCGCCCCGTTCGGCGTCCTCGGCAACCGCGTCAACGCCCTGTTCACCTGGGCCATGTCGCTGGGCTTCAAGACCGTCAACGGGCTGCTCGGGGTCTTCGCGGTCCTCGCGCTCTTCGAACGGCTCGGCTGGCACCACCCCGGTGCCCCGGGCAAGGTCCTCGCGACCCTCGTGGTGCTCGGCGTGGCCATCGTGATCGCGGTCACCGGACACCGGCTGCTGGTCCGGGTGCAGCCGTTCTTCGCCCTGGCCATCGCGGTGATCTTCGCGCTGCTGCTCTGCCACACGGTCGGCGACGTCAACTGGAACTGGCACCCCGCCCACGCCCCGTCCGGCACCAGCACGATCGCGCTGGTCTTCTCCGCGGCGGCGCTCGTCGCCTCCGGGTCCCTGTCCTACCTCGTCGTCTCCCCCGACTACGCCCGCTACCTGCCCTCCGAGACACCGGTGCGCAAGGTGTTCTGGCGGGTGCTGGGCGGCGGCGCGGGCATGGCCGTCTACCTGGGCGTCACCGGCGTCCTGGTCGCCACCCGCACCAACCTCGCCGACCCGGTCGCCGGCGTCGAACCGCTCGTCCCCGGCTGGCTGTACGTCCTCTACATCGCCGCCTGCTTCCTCGGCTCGATCTCCAACAACGCCTCCGTCTTCTACTCCTCCGGCCTCGCCATCCAGGCCGTCGGCATCCCCCTCAAGCGCTGGCTGGCCACCGCGCTCGACGCCCTCCTCGCGCTGGTCGCGGTCCTGCTGATCCTGTTCGTGTACGACTTCGAGACCGCGCTGAACGACTTCCTGTCACTGGTCAACGTGTGGGCGGGACCGTTCGCCGCGGTCTGGATCACCGACGGGGTGCTGCGCCGCTGGCGGTACGACGCGCACGCCATCCACACCAGCGACGCCAGCAGCCGCTACTGGGGCCTGGGCGGCGTCAACGTCCGCGGCATCGCGGCGATGGCGTGCGGCATGGCGACGGGCCTGCTCACCATCAACTCGCCGCTGCTGCACAGCTGGCTGAGCGCCCGGCTCGGCGGCACCGACCTGTCCTGGTTCCTGCCCATCCTGGTGTCGGGCGCCGTCTACGCGGCGCTCGCCGGACGGCGGGTGCGCAGCGAGGTCCCGGCCGGCTGACCACGGCGTCCGAGGGCGGCACCCGTGCGCGGGTGCCGCCCTCCTCGGCGTTCCGGGCCGGACGGAGCGCGCCACCGGGCCCGGCGCGGGGATCGTCCGGCGCCGGTGGCTGGGCACGATCCGGATGGCCCCGCGGCCCACCGGCGGCCGGGGCCGAGCCGGCCGCCGCCCGCCCGGGGCGACCGCCGCCGCGAGACCGCCCGAGGAGCACCACGTGACCCACCCCGACCGCGAAGCCCTCACCGTCGCCCGCCTGGACGGCCCGACCGCCGAACGGGCCGAAGCCGACCTCACGCTCGTCCACGCCGACGCGTTCGCCGAACCGCCCTACTGCGAGACCGGGGACGGCGTCCGCGCCGCCTTCCGACGCTTCCGCGACACGACCCGGAACCCCACGTTCCGCGCCGCCCTGGCCCGCACGCCGGACGGCACCCCCGTCGGCATGGCGTACGGCACCCTCCTCGGCCCTCAGACCGACTGGTGGGACGCGCTCACCACACCCGTACCGGAGGCCGTGCGCCACGAGGACGGCCACCGCACCTTCGGCCTGAGGGAACTGGCCGTGCGCCTGCCGTGGCGCGGCCACGGCCTCGCCCGCCGGCTGCACGAGACCCTCCTCGACGGCATCACGGCCGAGCGGGTGGTCCTCCACGTCCACCCGGCGAGCGAGGCCGCCCAGGCCGCCTACCGGTCCTGGGGCTACCGCAAATACGGCGAGACCCACCTCCGAACCGGCACCACCCCGTACGACGCCCTCCTCCTCACCCTGAGACACCGACCCGCGTAGGCCCACCCCCGGCCCACGCACGACCGAGGGCGGCACCTCCGCACAGGTGCCGCCCTCGTGGGGTTCCGGAGCAGGTGGCGGGCCGTGAGGGTCGCAGGGTGTGCCCGCCGCCGGTTCCGGGGGTGTGGGGGCTCGCGCCCCGGGGGTCAGCGGCTGTCGCTGCCCTGGGACTCGGCTGCCGCCCGGCCCGCCTCCAGTCGTGCGACCGGGATGCGGAACGGCGAGCAGGAGACGTAGTCCAGGCCGACCTCGTGGAAGAAGTGGACCGACTCCGGGTCGCCGCCGTGCTCGCCGCAGACGCCGAGCTTGAGGTCGGGGCGGGTGGCCCGGCCGGCCGCCGCGGCGCTGCGGACCAGGGAGCCCACGCCGTCCTTGTCGATGGTCTCGAAGGGGCTGACGCCGAAGATGCCCTTCTCCAGGTACGCGGTGAAGAAGCTGGCCTCCACGTCGTCGCGGGAGAAGCCCCAGACGGTCTGGGTGAGGTCGTTGGTGCCGAAGGAGAAGAAGTCCGCGGACTCGGCGATCTGACCGGCCGTGAGGGCGGCGCGGGGCAGTTCGATCATGGTGCCGAGGGTGAGCTTGAGGTTGACGCCGCGGGCCTGCTGGACCTCGGCGATGACCTGCTCGGCCTCCTCGCGGACGATCTCCAGCTCCTGCACGGTGCCGACCAGCGGAATCATGATCTCCGCCCGCGGGTCGCCCTTGGCGTTCTTGCGCTCGGCGGCGGCCTCGGCGATGGCCCGCACCTGCATGGCGAACAGGCCGGGGATGACCAGGCCCAGGCGGACGCCGCGCAGCCCCAGCATCGGGTTCTGCTCGTGCAGCTTGTGCACGGCCTGGAGGAGGCGCAGGTCGTTCTCGTGCGGCTCCTTGCGGGCCTCGGCGAGCGCGACCCGCACCGACAGGTCGGTGATGTCGGGCAGGAACTCGTGCAGCGGCGGGTCCAACAGGCGGACGGTCACCGGCAGGCCGTCCATCGCCTCGAACAGCTCGATGAAGTCGGCCTTCTGGAGCGGCAGCAGCTCGGCGAGGGCGGCTTCCCTGTCGGCGTCGCTGTCGGCCAGGATCAGGCGCTCGACCATCTCCCGGCGCTCGCCGAGGAACATGTGCTCGGTGCGGCACAAGCCGATGCCCTGGGCGCCGAACCGGCGGGCGCGGGCGGCGTCCTCGGCGTTGTCGGCGTTGGCCCGCACGCGCAGCCGGCGCACCCGGTCCGCGTACGCCATGACCCGGTGGACGGCCTTGACCAGCTCGTCGGCGTCCTCGGCGCCGGCGTGCATCCGGCCCTCGAAGTACTCGACGACCGGGGACGGCACAACCGGGACCTCACCGACGTAGACCTTGCCGGTGGAGCCGTCGATGGAGACGACGTCCCCCTCCTCGATGACGGTGCCGTCCTTGGTGGTCAGCTTGCGGGTCTTGGTGTCGACCTCCAGCTCCTCGGCGCCGCAGACGCAGGTCTTGCCCATGCCGCGGGCGACGACGGCGGCGTGCGAGGTCTTGCCGCCGCGCGAGGTGAGGATGCCCTCGGCGGCGATCATGCCGTTGAGGTCGTCGGGGTTGGTCTCGCGGCGGATCAGGATGACCTTCTCGCCGGAGCGCGACCACTTGACGGCCGTGTAGGAGTCGAAGACGGCCTTGCCGACCGCCGCGCCCGGGGAGGCGGCGATGCCGCGGCCGATCAGCTCGGACTTCGCGTCCAGGTCGAAGCGGGGGAACATCAGCTGCGCCAGCTGGCCGCCGGTGACCCGCTGGAGCGCCTCGGCCTCGTCGATCAGGCCCTGGTCGACGAGCTGGGTGGCGATCCGGAAGGCGGCACCGGCGGTGCGCTTGCCGACCCGGGTCTGGAGCATCCACAGCTTGCCGCGCTCGATGGTGAACTCGATGTCGCACAGGTCCTTGTAGTGCGTTTCGAGCGTCTCCATGATCTGCATCAGCTCGTCGTACGACGCCTTGTCGATCGACTCCAGGTCCGCGAGCGGGACCGTGTTGCGGATGCCGGCGACGACGTCCTCACCCTGCGCGTTCTGCAGGTAGTCGCCGTAGACGCCCTGGTGGCCGCTGGCCGGGTCGCGGGTGAAGGCGACGCCGGTGCCGGAGTCGGGGCCGAGGTTGCCGAAGACCATGGAGCAGACGTTGACCGCGGTGCCGAGGTCGCCGGGGATGCGCTCCTGGCGGCGGTAGAGCTTGGCGCGGTCGGTGTTCCAGGAGTCGAAGACCGCGCGGACGGCGAGGTCCATCTGCTCGCGCGGGTCCTGCGGGAAGTCCCGGCCGGTCTCCTTGGTGACGATCTGCTGGAAGCGCTCGACCAGCGCCTTGAGGTCGGCGGCGTCCAGGTCGACGTCGACGGTGACGCCCTTGGTGCGCTTGGCGTCCTCCAGGGCCTCCTCGAAGAGGTCGCCGTCGACGCCGAGCACGGTCTTGCCGAACATCTGGATCAGGCGGCGGTAGGAGTCCCACGCGAACCGCTCGTCGCCGGCCTGCGAGGCGAGGCCGGAAACCGACGCATCGGAGAGGCCGATGTTGAGGACGGTGTCCATCATGCCGGGCATGGAGAACTTCGCCCCGGAACGCACCGAAACCAGCAGGGGGTCGTCGGCCTGACCGAGCTTCTTGCCCATCGTCCGCTCAAGGGCGTCGAGGTGGGCGGAGACCTCGGCACGGAGTGCCGCGGGCTCGCTGCCGCTCTCCAGGTAGACCTTGCAGGCTTCCGTGGTGATCGTGAAGCCGGGCGGGACGGGAAGCCCCAGGTTGGTCATCTCCGCGAGGTTGGCGCCCTTGCCACCGAGGAGGTCTTTGAGGTCCTTGTTGCCCTCGGTGAAGTCGTAGACGAACTTCACGGAAGAAGACTGGCTTACGTGGGGATCTTGTGTTTCCGGCACGGGTCTGACTCCTCGCCGACGGGCTGCCCTGACGGCGAGGAACATACCCAGATCGAAGGCGTATGGGTACGTCCACTTGGTCGACATACGTGCGTAACCCGGCGTCCGCCAGCAGATCGAATGTGATCAAGCATTTCGACCATCGTTTACTACCTGAATGCATCGCTGCGCTCCGCAGTCGTCAGGGCGGAGATCGCTACGGAGCGCTCGCTTTCACTTGATGGATTGAACGCATGCCGCGTGGCACCGGGTGCCACCTTTGCGAGAGATAGAGCCCACCCTTGAGTGCTCATATGAGCGCAACCCCTATCAGGGGTGGCGAGAATCACGCGCTCATGTGTGACGCGGGTCCATCATTTGGACCCTCTTCCGCGATGTGATCAAGGAATGCGTCGACCGGAACACCGGCCCTTTTCCGTACCGCGGACAGATCGGCGCACGATTCGGCCACCCGTCACGACGAACCGGCGCCGGTGCGCACCCCGAGCGCCGGATCGTCCTCCAGGCACCGGGCCCGCAGCACCTGGGGTGTCCGCCCCGCACGCCCCACCGCCGACCTCGGGGAAGCAGGAACCACGGACCGGGACCCACCTGTTGAACGCCTCGGTGGCCGTACGGCTCCGGCCCCGTGCGAAGCGGGGAGGGCGGCTCGACGTCCCCGCCCGGCGCGGCCGCGCCGGCGCCCGCGCACCGGCGCAGCCGCCCGGCACCGGGCGCACGTTGGAGCGGACGGTGCGGTCGGTGCAGGCGGGGCGCAGCAGCACCTGCTGCGCCCGAATCCAGGCGGTGCGGCGGGTCGCCGACCGCGGCGCGCCCGGCGTCCGTATCAGGCCATAGTTCGCCGCGGGCGGGAACGCCGCCTCGACCGTCCGGGGTCGTATACCGGCGGACGTCGACAGCGGTCGCCCGGGACGGCCGGCGGTCAGCCGCCGGAGGTGTCCAGCTCGGCGTCCTCGCCGACGCCGGCGCAGTCGTACGGGTCGCGCAGCCAGCCGTCCGGGAGCACCACGCGGTTGTTGCCGGAGGTCCGGCCGCGCGGGCCGTCCGCGCCGACCGGCCAGGGCTGGTCGAGGTCCAGCTCGTGCAGTCCCTCCGCCAGTTCGGCCAGCGACGAGCTGATCGCCAGCCGCTTGCGCATCTCGGAGCCGACCGCGAAGCCCTTGAGGTACCAGGCGACGTGCTTGCGGAAGTCGATCACGCCGCGGGCCTCGTCGCCCAACCACTCGCCGAGCAGGGTGGCGTGCCGCACCATCACGGCCGCGACCTCGCGCAGGTCGGGGGCCTTGGGGGCGCCGGTGCCCTCGAAGGCGGCGACCAGGTCGCCGAAGAGCCAGGGGCGCCCCAGGCAGCCGCGGCCGACCACGACGCCGTCGCAGCCGGTCTGCCGCATCATCCGCGCCGCGTCGTCGGCCGACCAGATGTCGCCGTTGCCGAGCACCGGGATCTCCGGGACGTGCTCCTTCAGGCGGGCGATGGCGTCCCAGTCGGCGGTGCCGCCGTAGTGCTGGGCGGTGGTGCGGCCGTGCAGCGCGATGGCGGTGACGCCCTCCTCGACGGCGATCCGGCCGGCGTCGAGGAAGGTGAGGTGGTCGTCGTCGATGCCCTTGCGCATCTTCATCGTCACCGGCAGCGCGCCGGCGCCGGTGACCGCCTCGCGGAGGATGGCGCGCAGCAGGGGCCGCTTGTACGGCAGGGCGGAGCCGCCGCCCTTGCGGGTCACCTTGGGGACCGGGCAGCCGAAGTTGAGGTCGATGTGGTCGGCCAGGTCCTCTTCGACGATCATGCGCACGGCCTTGCCGACGGTGACCGGGTCGACGCCGTACAGCTGGATCGACCGCGGACGCTCGCTGGCGTCGAAGTGGATCAGCTGCATGGTCTTCTCGTTGCGCTCGACCAGGGCCCGGGTGGTGATCATCTCGCTGACGAAGAGGCCCTTGCCGCCGCTGAACTCCCGGCACAGCGTCCGGAACGGGGCGTTGGTGATGCCGGCCATGGGTGCCAGGACCACGGGGGGCTGCACCGTGTGCGGGCCGATCTGCAGCGAACTCATGGCTCCCATTGTCCCGCACGCGGCCGGGCACCCCGCCGGGGGCCGTCCGGCCCGGATCGTTGTAGCGTTCAACCATGCCTGACCTCAGCCGTCGGCGGCGTCTGCTCGTCCTGGCGATCTGCTGCATGAGCCTGCTGATCGTCAGCCTCGACAACACCGTCCTCAACGTCGCCCTGCCGTCGATGCAGCACGAACTGGGTGCCTCGATCTCCGGCATGCAGTGGACGATCGACGCCTACACCCTGGTGCTGGCCTCGCTGCTGATGCTCGCCGGCTCGACCGCGGACCGCCTGGGCCGGCGCCGGGTCTTCACGGCCGGTCTGGTGGTCTTCTCCCTCGGCTCCCTGCTGTGCAGCCTGGCGCCCGACCTGGAGTGGCTGGTGGCGTTCCGGATGGTGCAGGCGGTCGGCGGGTCGATGCTCAACCCGGTCGCCATGTCGATCATCACCAACACCTTCACCGACCCCCGGGAGCGGGCCCGCGCCATCGGGGTGTGGGGCGGGGTGGTCGGCATCAGCATGGCCGCCGGGCCGGTGATCGGCGGGCTGCTGGTGCAGAGCGTCGGCTGGCGCTCGATCTTCTGGATCAACGTCCCGATCGGCGCCCTGGCGCTCTTCCTCACCCTGCGTTACGTGCCCGAGTCCCGCGCCCCCCGGCCGCGCCGGGTCGATCCGGTGGGCCAGCTGCTGGTGGTCGCGCTGCTCGGCTCGCTGACGTACGCGATCATCGAGGCGCCGGAGGCCGGCTGGACCTCGGCGGAGATCCTGGCGTTCACAGTGGTGGCGCTGGTCTCCCTGGCCACCCTGATCGGCTACGAGCGGCGCCGCCGGGAACCACTGATCGACCTGCGGTTCTTCCACAGCGCGCCGTTCGCCGGCGCGACGGTGATAGCGGTCTGCGCGTTCGCCGCGCTCAGCGGCTTCCTGTTCGTCAACACCCTCTACCTCCAGAACATCCGCGGCCTGTCCGCCCTGAACGCCGGCCTGTACATGCTGCCGATGGCGGGCATGACGCTGGTCTGCGCGCCGCTGTCCGGGCGGCTGGTCGCCAGTCGGGGCGCGCGGCTGCCGCTGCTGCTCGCCGGCTGTGCGATGGCGACCAGCGGCGCCCTCTTCGCGGCCTTCAACACCGCGTCGGCGACCGGTCTGCTGTTCACCGGGTACGTCCTCTTCGGCATCGGGTTCGGCCTGGTCAACGCCCCGATCACCAACACCGCGGTGTCCGGCATGCCCCGCACCCAGGCGGGCGTCGCGGCGGCCGTGGCCTCCACCAGCCGGCAGGTCGGCGGGTCGCTGGGCGTCGCGGTGATCGGCGCCGTACTGGCGGGCGGGGCGCACGCCGGCGCCACCCGCCCGGAGTTCCTGGCCGCGGCCCACCCGGCCTGGTGGATCATCACGGGCTGCGGCGGCGCCATCTTCCTCCTCGGCGCCCTCACCACCGGCCGCTGGGCCGCCGCCACCGCCCGGCGCACCGCCGCGCTCTTCACGGACGAGGCGCCGCAGGACCACCACAGGGCGCACACCGGTTCGTGACGGGCGCGGGCTCCGGGCTCCGGTTACGCGGGCGGCGCGTCGGCTCCCGCGGCCTCCCTGCGGGCTCCGGGCCGCTTCCGCGCCAGTTCCGCCAGCTCCACCAGGCGCGACCGGGACGTCTCGTCCACCGGCGTGTACGTGAGCACCTTCGGGCCGGCGTTGGGGCCCGTCCACAGGTTGGTGCCGGTCAGCTGGAGGACGCCGACGACCGGGTGCCGGAACACCTTGACCGCGCTCGTCGCCCGCTCGACCTCGTGCTCGGCCCACAGCGCGCGGAACTCCGGCGACGCCTCCGTCAACCGGGCCACCAGCGCCTTCCACGCCGGCTCCGCGACGTGCTCGGCCATCGAGGCGCGGAACTTGGCGGTCATCGTGCGGACCGTGGCCTCCCGGTCGACCAGGCTCGCCCGCCAGCCGGGGTGGGTGAACGCCAGCCACATGCAGTTGCGGTCCTCGTCGGGCAGCGCGTCCAGGTCGCACATCAGCTGCCCGTACGTGGCGTTGTAGGCGAGGATGTCGAACCGGCTGTTCTGGACGACTGCCGGGTACGGCTCCAGCCCGGCGAGGATGTCCCGCAGCGCCCGGGGGACGCCGGTGCACTCCTTGCCCGGCAGCGGATCGACCGCCGCGGCGAGGGCGAAGAGGTGGCTGCGCTCGGCGCGGTCCAGTTGCAGGGCGCGGGCGACCGCGTCCAGGACCTGCGGGGAGACATGGATGTCGCGGCCCTGTTCCAACCACGTGTACCAGGTGACGCCCACGGCGCCGAGGTGCGCGACCTCCTCGCGGCGCAGCCCCGGCGTGCGGCGGCGGCTGCCGCGCGGCAGCCCGACCTGCTCGGGGGTGATCCGCTCGCGCCGGCTGCGCAGGAACGCCGCCAGCTCGGCCCGTCGGACCGCGTCGTCGGCCCGGTGCCCGGCGCCGCCCGCCGGCCGTGGCCCCGTCGTACTGCTCGTGCGCGCCGCCCCGGCGAGCTCGGTCACGTCCACCGTCATGGGTCCAGAGTGCCCCAGACCGCAGCCGGTTGCCAGGTAGCACAGGTACCAGGATAAGGACACTCTGGTACCAGGCTGAGCGGCGCATGATGCTCGTCTACGTGAGCGAAACCCCGATAGCGTCCCCCGCCCCACCGGCCCCGTCCACCACCCGGACCACCGCGGCCCCGGTCCGCCCGGCTCCCGCCCCGCTGCTGACCCCGCTGGGCCTGCTGACCGTACTGCTGGGCGCGGCCCTCCCCCTGATCGACTTCTTCATCGTCAACGTGGCCCTGCCGACCATCGACCGCGACCTGCACGCCGGCCCGGCGATGTTGGAGATGGTGGTGGCCGGTTACGGCGTCGCCTACGCCACCCTGCTGGTGCTCGGCGGACGACTCGGCGACATGGCCGGGCGGCGCCGGCTGTTCCTGTGGGGACTGGCCGCCTTCGGCCTGACCTCCCTCGCCTGCGGACTGGCCCCCGACGCCTGGACCCTGGTGGCCGCCCGGGTCACCCAGGGCGCGGCGGCCGCGCTGCTGCTGCCGCAGGTGCTGGCCACCATCCAGGCCGCCACCACCGGCAAGCGGCGCGCGAAGGCCGTCAGCCTGTACGGCGGCACGGCCGGGGTCTCCAGCGCCGTCGGCCAGGTGCTCGGCGGGCTGCTGGTCTCGGTGAACCTGGCGGGCAGCGGCTGGCGCGCGGTCTTCCTGGTGAACGTCCCGATCGCGGCCGCGGCCTGGCTGCTCGCGGCCCGCACCGTGCCGGAGAGCCGCTCCCCGCACCCCAGCCGGGTCGACGGCCCCGGCACCGCCCTGCTCGCCACCGCGCTGATCACCCTGCTGCTGCCGCTGACCGAGGGCCGCGCCGCCGGCTGGCCGCTGTGGTCCTGGCTGTTGCTGGCCGTCTTCCCGTTCGCCGCCGTGGCGTTCGTGGCCGTGGAGCGCCGCGCCGAACGCACCGGCCGCACCCCGCTGGTGCCGCCCTCGCTCTTCCGCATCCCCTCCGTCCGCAGCGGACTGACCATGATCGTCCCGTTCTCGCTGGGCTTCGGCGGGTTCATGTTCGTGGTGGCGGTCGCCCTGCAGAGCGGGCTGCACTACGGGCCGTTGGCCGCGGGCGTCTCCCTGGCCCCGCTCTGCGTCGCCTTCTTCGTCGCCTCGCTGGCCGGCCCCCGGCTGGTGCAGCGCTTCGGGCGCAAGGTGGTCGTCACCGGCTCGCTGATCCAGGGCGCCGGCCTGCTCCTCCTGGCGCTGACCGTCCACGCGGACTGGCCCGGCATCCCGGTCGCCGCCCTCGCCCCCAGCATGACCGTGCTGGGCGCCGGCCAGGGGCTGGTGCTGCCGGTGCTGATGCGGATCGTGCTGAGCGAACTGCCGGCGACACAGGCGGGGGTCGGCGGCGGCGTGCTGGTGACCACCCAGCAGTCGGGCCTGGCCCTGGGCGTGGCGACGCTCGGCACGCTGTTCCTCTCCCTGGTGCCCACCACCGGCATCCGGGACGCGTTCCTCGCCGCCCTGCTCACCCAGTTGGCGATCGTCGCGGGCACCACCCTGCTCGGCCTCCGCCTCCCCCGCACCCTGCGCTGACCTGCGGCGACGCCCGCCCCCTACCCCACTCCGGGCGCCCCGGCCCGCACCTCCCCTCCCCCACCCCCCACCCTTACGAATGACAAATATTGAAATCTGTCAGCCGTCATGCGAAGGTGGATACCGGCACGGCGCGCCCCGGCACGCCGGCCGTCCCTTCCCCTCCCCACCCAGGAGCACGACGTGCAGACCCGCACCCTCGGCACCAGCGGCCCGCAGACCTCCGCCCTCGGCCTCGGCTGCATGGGCATGTCCGCCCTCTACGGCGACGCCGACCGCACCGAATCCCTCGCCACGATCCACGCCGCCCTGGACGCGGGCATCACCCTGCTCGACACCGGCGACTTCTACGGCATGGGCCACAACGAACTCCTCATCAACGAAGCCCTCCGCACGGCCCCCGCCGCCGCCCGCGAAAAGGCCCTGACCAGCGTGAAGTTCGGCGCCCTGCGCACCGTCGAGGGCGGCTTCACCGGCTACGACGGCCGCCCCGCCGCGGTGAAGAACTTCGCCGCCTACTCCCTCCAGCGGCTGGGCACCGACCACATCGACATCTACCGGATCGCGCGCGTCGACCCGGACGTCCCGATCGAGGAGACCGTCGGCGCCCTCGCCGAACTCGTCGAAGCCGGCCACGTCCGCCACATCGGCCTCTCCGAAGTGAACGCGGAGACCCTGCGCCGCGCCGCCGCAGTCGCCCCGATCTCCGACCTCCAGATCGAGTACTCCCTGCTCTCCCGCGGCATCGAGGCCGCGATCCTGCCCACCGCCCGCGAACTCGGCATCGGCATCACCGCGTACGGCGTGCTGTCCCGCGGCCTGATCAGCGGCCACTTCGGCCGCGACCGCAAGCTGGCCGCCAACGACTTCCGCGGCATGTCCCCGCGCTTCCAGGGCGACAACCTCACCCGCAACCTCGACCTGGTCGACGCCCTCCGCGCGATCGCCGAAGCGAAGGGCATCACGGTCGCCCAGACCGCCATCGCCTGGGTCCTCTCCCGCGGCGAGGACATCGTCCCCCTGATCGGCGCCCGCCGCCGCGACCGCCTGACCGAGGCCCTCGGCGCCCTCGACACCACCCTGGACGCCACCGACCTCACCGCCATCGAACGCGCCGTCCCCGCCGGCGCCGCCGCCGGCGCCCGCTACCCCGCCTCCCAAATGACCCACCTCGACAGCGAGCACTAACGCCACCCCCTTCGGGCCTCGCCCCACGTTGTCGGCCATCCCGCCGTGGGTTGTTGTTTGCACCTGCGGCGCGTTGCCGCTGCCGTTGCCGCTGCGCGGGGCTTCGTCGTACGTCGTCGGCCTCCCCACCGTGGGGGTTTCGCTGTTTGCGCCTGCGGCGCGGGGCCGCTGCCGTTGCCGCTGCGCGGGGCTTCGTCGTACGTCGTCGGCCTCCCCGCCCTGGGGGTTTCGCTGTTTGCGCCTGCGGCGCGGTGCCGCTGCGCGGGGCTGGTCGGGGGCGGTGCCGGGTGTGCGGGAGGTGGGGTGCCCGGACTGCTGCGCTTTACGTCCGGGCACCCCACCTCCCGCACACCCGTCCCCTCCCGTTTGTGGGTGGGAGAGAGGCGGTGGGGGTTCGCGTAGGTGGGCCAGTGCGCGTTGGGTGTGCCGCGCAGTGTGAGGGAGGGCGTGATGCGACACTCCCTACCCGCCTCGGCACGGGGGCGCGAGCCCCTGCTGCCTTGCCACGAACCGGCACCAGCCCACACACCAAGGGCCCCACTCACCCGTCTTTCAACCCACCCTCAACGGGAGGGGGCGGGCCGGAGGGGGTGGTGTGCAGGACGTAAAGCGCAGCAGTCCTGCACACCACCCCCGCAGGCCCGACACCGCCACCCAAACGCCCCGCGCAGCGGACAACGCCCGCCGCAGGCGCAACGGCGGCAAACCCCACAACGTGGGAACAGGCCCGCGCCGCCAGGCGCAAACCGCAACCACCACGGCGGAAAAGCCAAAAACGTGGGAAGCAGCCCAGCGCAGCGACCCGGTACCGTCCATAGGAGTCGCCCCCCATAACCCGAAAGGTCGGACCGACCCCATGCCACCCGAGACGTTGACGCCCGAGCGGATCCTCGAAGCCACCGAGGAGGTGCTGCGCCGGTACGGGCCGGCGAAGGCCACGGTCGTCGACGTCGCGCGGGCGCTGGGCGTGAGCCACGGCAGCGTGTACCGGCACTTCCGGACGAAGACGGCGCTGCGGGAGGCGGTCACGGCGCGTTGGCTGGACCGGACGAGCGCGTCGCTGGCGGGGGTCGTGGCGGACGCGGGGCCGGCCGAGGAGCGGTTGGGGCGCTGGCTCGGCATGCTCTTCGAGGCCAAGCGGCACAAGGCCGGGGACGATCCCGAACTCTTCGCCACGTACATGACGTTGATCGGGGAGAGCGGCGGCGTGGTGGACCGGCACGTCACCGACCTCGAAGGCCAGTTGGCGAAGATCATCGAGGCGGGGGCCGCGGAAGGGACGTTCCATGCGCCGGCCCCGGCCGTCACCGCGCACGCCGTGTTCGGGGCCACCAGCCGCTTCCACGACCCCTGTTACTCCGCGGAGTGGTTCCGGCCGGAGATCACCGACGACTTCGAGGCCGTCCGCGACCTGGTGTTGCGCGGCCTGCGGGGGTAGCGCCGCACGGAGCGACGGCCCGCCCGGGCGGGCAACGCGACGCCGGCCGGCCCCCAATTCCTCGGGGACCGGCCGGCGTTGGCGTGTGTGCCCGCGCGGGGCGGGCGGGTGCCCACGGCCGACCGTTCGCCGGCCGGGCCGCGGGCCGCGGGATCAGCAGCCGAGGAGGCGGCTGCCCAGGTAGGACTGGATCTGGTCCAGGCTGACGCGCTCCTGCTTCATGGTGTCGCGCTCGCGCACCGTGACCGCGTTGTCGTCGAGGGTGTCGAAGTCGACGGTGACGCAGAACGGGGTGCCGATCTCGTCCTGGCGGCGGTAGCGGCGGCCGATGGCGCCCGCGTCGTCGAACTCGATGTTCCAGAACTTGCGCAGGTCCGCGGCGAGCCCCTTGGCCTTCGGGGAGAGCTGCGGGTTGCGGGAGAGCGGCAGGACCGCGACCTTGACCGGGGACAGTCGCGGGTCGAGGCGCAGCACCGTGCGCTTCTCCAGCTTGCCCTTGGCGTTCGGCGCCTCGTCCTCGGTGTAGGCGTCGAGCATGAAGGCGAGCATGGTGCGGCCGACACCGGCCGCGGGCTCGATGACGAACGGGGTGTAGCGCTCGCCGGCCTCCTGGTCGAAGTAGGAGAGGTCCTGGCCGGACGCCTTGGCGTGCGAGGAGAGGTCGTAGTCGGTGCGGTTGGCGACGCCCTCCAGCTCGCCCCACTCCGAGCCGCCGAACTGGAAGCGGTACTCGATGTCAGCGGTGCGCTTGGAGTAGTGGGAGAGCTTCTCCTTGGGGTGGTCGTACCAGCGGACGTTCTCCTCGCGGAGACCGAGGTCGCGGTACCAGTTCCAGCGCTGCTCCATCCAGTACTCGTGCCACTGCTCGTCCTCGCCCGGCTTGACGAAGAACTCCATCTCCATCTGCTCGAACTCGCGGGTCCGGAAGATGAAGTTGCCCGGGGTGATCTCGTTCCGGAAGGACTTGCCCATCTGGGCGATGCCGAACGGCGGCTTCTTGCGGGAGGTCTGCTGGACCTGCGCGAAGTTGGTGAAGATGCCCTGGGCGGTCTCGGGGCGCAGGTACGCGACGGAGGCGGTGTCCTGCGACGGGCCGAGGTGGGTGGAGAGCAGGCCGGAGAACTGCTTGGGCTCGGTGAAACCGCCCTTGTTGCCGCAGTGCGGGCAGTTGATGTCGGCGAGGCCGTTCTCGGGGAGCTTGCCGTGCTTGGCCTCGTACGCCTCCTCCAGGTGGTCGGCGCGGAAGCGCTTGTGGCAGGAGGTGCACTCGGTGAGCGGGTCGGTGAAGGTGGCGACGTGGCCGGACGCCTGCCACACCTCGGGGGCCAGGATCACCGACGAGTCGATGCCGACGACGTCCTCGCGGGAGGTGACCATGGCGCGCCACCACTGGCGCTTGATGTTCTCCTTGAGCTCGACGCCGAGGGGACCGTAGTCCCAGGCAGCGCGGGAGCCACCGTAGATCTCACTGCAGGGGTAGACGAAGCCACGGCGCTTGCTCAGGCTGACGATGGTATCGATCTTGTCGGCGGCCACGGTGCTCTCTTCAGTACGACGTCGGACAGTGGATAGGAGGGCGCGAAGCGTCTCGCTCAAGCGTGGTGATCAGGAGACGGCTGGGCGAATAGTTCAGGGTAGCGGCGGGCGTACCCCACGGACCAAATCGATTCCGGATCGCTTCCGGCCGGTTGGCTTCGCCCTGTGACCTGGCGCGCACTTTGTTGACAATCATTTCCACCTTTGTTGAAAATGAGTGTCATGAACGTACGCCCGCACATATCCACCGCAGTCGTCGCCGGAGCCGCGGTCCTCGGCCTGCTGGCCCTGTCCGCCTGCTCCACCACCGCCTCCGGGCGCACCGACGACGGCAAGCTGAAGGTGACGGCGTCGTTCTACCCGATGCAGTTCCTCGCCCAGCAGATCGGCGGGTCGCACGTCGAGGTGTCCAACCTCACCGAGCCCGGCGTGGAGCCGCACGACCTGGAGCTCACCCCCCAGCAGACCGGGCGGCTCAGCCAGGCCGGCGCGATCGTCTACCTCAAGGGCCTACAGCCCGCCGTGGACACCGCGATCGCCCAGTCCGGGGTCAAGCACATCGCCGACGCGGCGAAGCTGACCCCCATGGAGGTGCACGGCCCCGAGGTCGACGGGCACCACCACACCACCGGCGACAACCACTCGCACTCCGAGTCCGAGCCCGGCCAGGATCCGCACATCTGGCTGGATCCGGTGAAGTACGCCCAGGTGGCGAAGGGCGTGAACACGACCCTCGCGGCGGCCGACCCCCAGCACAAGGCCGACTACCAGAAGAACACCGACGTCCTGGTGAAGAAGCTGGACGCGCTGAACACGGAGTTCGCGAACGGGCTGAAGAACCGCGCCTCGGACACCTTCATCACCACCCACGCGGCCTTCGGCTACCTCGCCGAGCGCTACGGCCTGACCGAGGAGGCGATCAGCGGCCTGGACCCGGAGTCCGAGCCCAGCGCCAACCGGATCAAGGAGCTGCACACGCTCGCCCAGAGCCACCACGTGTCCACGGTGTTCTTCGAGACGCTGGCCAACCCGGCCACCGCCAAGACCCTCGCCGGCGACCTGCACCTGAAGACCGACGTGCTGGACCCGCTGGAGGGCATCACCAACAAGTCCCGCGGCACGGACTACTTCTCGGTGCAGCGCGCCAACCTCGTCGCGCTGCAGAAGGCGCTCGGCACCAAGTGACCGGCCCCCGCCCGCGTCCCGCGCGCCACGTGCCCACCGGGCGCCCGGCGCGGCCCGCGCCGCACATCCCGCACACCCGGCACATCCCACACCCCAGGACGCACCGCACGACGGAGGTCACCAGATGAAGGACACCGGCCAGCCCGTCATAGCCCCGGAGGCCGCCGAGCGGTCGGCCGGGGACCGGTCGGCGGTCATCGCGCTGCGCGGGGCGACCGCGTCGCTGGGCGCCCGACCGGTGCTCCGCGGGGTCGACCTGACCGTGCGGTCCGGCGAGGTCGTCGCGCTGCTCGGCGCCAACGGCTCGGGCAAGTCCACCGCGGTCCGCTCGGTGATCGGCCAGGTCCCGCTGACCGGCGGCGACCTGGCGCTGTTCGGCACGCCGTTCCGCCGCTTCAAGGAGTGGGCCCGGATCGGCTACGTGCCGCAGCGCACCACGGCGGCCGGCGGGGTGCCGGCCACCGTCCGCGAGGTGGTCACGGCCGGTCGGCTGGCCCGGACGAAGCTGGGCCTGCTCCGCAAGGCCGACCGGAGCGCGGTGCACCACGCGCTGGAGCTGGTCGGGATGGCGGACCGGGCCAAGGACTCCGTCAACGCCCTGTCGGGCGGCCAGCACCAGCGGGTGCTGATCGCCCGTGCGCTGGCCGGCGAACCCGACCTGCTGATCATGGACGAGCCGATGGCCGGCGTGGACCTGGCGAGCCAGGAGGTGCTGGCCTCGGCCCTGCGCGAACAGGTCGGCCGCGGCGCCACGGTGCTGCTGGTGCTGCACGAACTGGGCCCGCTGGAGCCGCTGATCGACCGCGCGGTGGTGCTGCGGGACGGCTGCGTCGTCCACGACGGCCCGCCGCCCGAGGCGGTGGGGCAGCACGCCCTGCCCGGCCACGACCACGTCCACCCGCACGCCGACGCCGCCGCGGAACCGCTCCGCACCGGCCTGCTGAGCTAGGGGCCCGCCACCATGGAAATGCTCTCCTTCGCCTTCATGCAGCGGGCGTTGATCGCCGCGCTGATCGTCGGCATCACCGCACCCGCCATCGGCATCTACCTCGTCCAGCGCCGCCAGGCCCTGATGGGCGACGGCATCGGTCACGTCGCGCTGACCGGTGTCGGCCTGGGGTTCCTGCTCAACACCAGCCCGGTCTGGGTCGCCACCGCGGTCGCGGTGCTGGGCTCGGTGGCGATGGAGCTGATCCGCTGGTACGGCAAGACCCGCGGCGACCTGGCGCTGGCCATGCTGTTCTACGGCGGCATGGCGGGCGGCGTGATGCTGATGAACCTCTCGGACGCCGGCTCCAGCGCCAACCTGGGGACGTACCTGTTCGGTTCGATCACCACCGTCTCGCCGCAGGACATGACGACGATCTACGTGCTGGCCGCACTGGTGCTGGCGATCACGGTGGGGCTGCGCCGCCAGCTGTTCGCGGTCTGCCAGGACGAGGAGTTCGCCCGGGTCACCGGTCTGCCGGTGCGGCTGCTGAACCTCCTGGTCGCGGTGACCGCCGCGGTCACCGTCACGGTCGCCATGCGGGTGGTCGGCCTGTTGCTGGTCAGTGCGCTGATGGTCATCCCGGTCGCGGCCGCGCAGCAGATCAGCCGCAGCTTCGCGGTGACCTTCGTGACCGCGGTGGCGATCGGCGTGGTGGTGACCCTCACCGGCACCACCGCCTCCTACTACGTCGACGTGCCGTCCGGCGCGACCATCGTGCTGTTCGCCATCGCGCTGTTCGTGGTCTTCACGGCGGTGGCCACCCCGCTGGCCCGAAGGCGGGCCGGAGCGCCCGCGGCGGCCGGCGAGGGGTGCACCCTGGAGGTACCGGGCAGCCGCACCGCGCAGGACGACGTCCGGGTGTGACCTCGGCGGGGCCGCGGCGACGCCGGGCGTAACGGCGTTACAGGCGGTCGTGGGAAGTGTCGGAAACGGTGGCCGGGCGGTGCGTGTGGGACCGCCCGGCCGAGGGATACATAGAGGAGTACATGTAAGCGCCAAACAGGGCTTCCGGTCATCACCTGGCACAATGGCCAAACGCATGCGCGGGAGAAGTCCTGACGTCCTAGGGAGGCAACGGTGGCGACGAGCGCGGGATCTCCGGTCCGCGGCCGGTCGACGCGGCAGCGCACCGCGGTTTCGGCCGCACTCGACGAGGTCAACGAGTTCCGCAGCGCACAGGAGCTCCACGACATGCTCAAGCACCGCGGCGACTCGGTCGGGTTGACCACCGTCTACCGGACGTTGCAGTCCCTCGCGGACGCCGGCGAGGTCGACGTGCTGCGCACCAGCGACGGCGAGGCCGTCTACCGCCGGTGCAGCAGCGACGACCATCACCACCACCTGGTGTGCCGCGGCTGCGGCACGGCCGTCGAGGTGGAGGGCCCCGCGGTGGAGAAGTGGGCCGACCAGATCGCCGCCGAGCACGGCTTCCGCGACGTGGCACACACCGTCGAGATCTTCGGGACGTGCGGGGAGTGCGCGACCAAGGCGGAGGCGGGCGGCCGGGGCGTCTGACGGCCCCGGCCGGCACCGGCCCGCCGCCCCGCGGGCCAGTTCAGCGGCGCACGGCGCGCCGGGCCAGCAGCGCGTAGAGGGCGGACGCGACCACGAGGCCGGCCGGCAGGGCCAGGTCGACGCCGCCCGCGGCCGCCGCCAGCGGGCCGGTGTAGAGGGTGTCCACGCAGCAGGCGGAGACGGCGACGCCGCCGGCGAGGGCCGTGGCGCCGGCCCAGTTGACGCCCCCCGTGTACCAGAACGGCCCGCCGCGGCCCTCGTCGGTGAGCGCCGGGCCGTCGTAGCGGTTGCGGCGCAGCACGATGTCGGTGGCGTAGACGGCCGCGGTGGGGCCGAGCAGCACGACGGTCAGCTGGAGCACGTTGCTGACGGTGTCGAGGAAGTTGGAGACCAGCAGCGCGTAGAGGGTCAGGCCGACGGCGACCGCCCCGTCGGCGAGGATGCTGACCGACCGGCGGATGCGCAGGCCCACGGCCTGGAGGGCGAGGCCGGCGCTGTAGGCGGTGAGCGCGTTGATCGCGACGGTGCCGAGGACCAGCGCGAGCAGGAAGAGCGGCGTGAACCAGCCGGGCAGGATCCGTTGGAGCGCGGTCTGCGGGTCGGTCATGTCGACGGCGGTGGCGGCGAACGCGCCCAGGGAGCAGACGGCCACGCCGGGCAGGAAGCCGCCGAGGGCGGTCCAGCCCACCACCGCGAGCGGTGAGGTGGAGCGCGGCAGGTAGCGGGAGAAGTCGGCGCTGGTGGTGTACGACAGCGGTCCGGAGGCGATGAGGGTGATCCCGCCGAAGACGGTGGCCCACAGGGCGGTGCCGGTCAGCGGGTGGGCGGGCGCGTAGCCGAAGTCGGCGTGGTCGAGGACCGCGTAGGCGACGACCGCGAAGGCCGCGGTGAGGACCAGCGTGATCGGGGTGTAGAGCTTCACGATCAGCGCGTGCCCGTAGACGCTGATGGTCAGGGTGACCGCGGCGATGGCCACCACCACGACGGTCTTGACGCCGGTGGTGGCGTGGATGCCGGTCTCCTCGACGAGCGAGAAGGCGGCGCTGGCGGCCGAGGCGAGGTTCAGCGCCACGTAGCAGACCGAGATCAGCCAGCCGGTGACGGCGTTGTTCACGCGGTTCCCGCGGACGCCGTAGAGGGCGCGGGTGATCACTTCGCTGGGGGCGCCGGCGGCCGGTCCCGGCACCGCGAGCACGCCGGTGAGGACCCAGAAGAGGTTGCCGACCACGATCACCGCGAGGGCCTGCCGGAGGGTCAGGCCCATGAGGACCAGGGCGCCGCCGACCACCAGGCTGAGGTAGTTGACGTTGGCGGCGGCCCAGACCGAGAACAGTCCGCGCGGGCGGCCATGGCGGTCCGCGTCGGGGATGTGGTCGATGCCGTGGACCTCGATCCGGCCGGCGCGGTCCGGGGCCGGCGCGGCCGTCCCGGACGCGTCGTCGGTGCCGGCGCGCGGGTCGGGAAGTGTGGACGCCGGGTCGGGGGTCGTGGACGCCATGGGCCCTCCGTGGAGCTGGTCGTGAGCGACCTCGGCCACAACGAGCTGGTGCGTCAGCGGCCTTGTTGCTTATTGGTCGCACACTCAATAGCATCCGGGGTATGTCGTCAAGGGTTCAGCGCAAACGCATCCGGAAGGACCCGGCCGCCCGGCGGGCCGAAATCGTCGACGCCGCGGCCGCGGTCGCCCTGGCCGAGGGGCTGGAGTGCATCACCCTGCGGCGGATCGGCGAGGACCTCGACGTCCGCCCCGGATTGATCAGCCACTACTTCCCGTCCGCCGAGGAACTGGTCGCGGAGGCGTTCGGCACGGCCGCCCGCAACGAGCTCGACGGCCTGCTGCCGGCCGCGGCCCCCGGCCGGCGCCCCACCGAACGGCTGGCGCGGTTCTTCGCGCACACCACCGGGGAGGCGTACGACGCGATCAGCCGCCTGTGGATCAACGCCCGCCACCTCAGCCGCTACCGCCCGCTGCTGCGCGACCGGGTCGCCGAGCAGGAGGGCGCCTGGCGCGGCCGGCTCGCCGCGCTGCTCCACGAGGGCGTCGCCGACGGCGAGTTCCGCACCGCGGACCCGGACGTGACGACCATTCAGATCCTGGTGGTGCTCGACGGCCTCGGCGCGCACGCCAACACCGACACCGGCAACCGCCCGACGGCGGTGACCCGCATGGCGATCACCCTGGCGGAGCGCGAACTCGCCCTACCGGCTGGCGCGTTGGCCCCGCCGGTCGACGACGCGCCCGAGGACGCCGCCGGCGACGGTGCCGCGACGGACGGGGCGTAGCCCGCCGCCCGTACCGCACCCGCCCCTCCCCCGTTCCCTCTCCCGTTCCCCGCTCCCGTTCCCGCTCCCCGTTCCCGTTCCCGCTTCGCGTTTCCCAGGAGCCGCCGTGCCCGCCCCCCTCGTCCTGCTCTCCGCCCGCCTGCTCGACCCGGTGACCGGCACCTTCCTGCCCCAGACCGCGCTGGCGGCGACCGACGGGAAGATCACCGCGCTCGGTGCCGACCGCGAGATCCGCGCGCTCGCCGACGCCGCGACGACGGTGATCGACCTGAAGGGGGCGGTGGTCACCCCCGGCCTGACCGACGGGCACCTGCACCCGGTCTCCGGCGCCGAACTCACCCACGGACTGGACCTGTCGGGCTGCACCGACCTCGACGCGGTCCGCGCGGCGCTGGCCCGCGAGGTCGCCGCCCTCGCCCCCGGCGCCTGGCTGCACGGCTGGGGACTGGACCCCAACGTCTTCGGCGACCGCCCGATCGAGACCGCCGCGCTCGCGCCCGTCCTGGACGGCGTCCCGGCGCTGCTCCAGCTCTTCGACGCGCACTCCATGCTCGCCAGCCCGCGCGCCCTGGAACGCGCCGGCGTGGACGGCCCGCGCACCTTCGACCAGGCCGCCGAGGTCGTCTGCGACGACGCCGGCCGGCCCACCGGGCTGCTGTTGGAGGACGCCGCCTGTGAACTGGTCGAACGGGCCGCCCCGCAGCCCACCCGCGAGGAGCGCCGCGCCCGGCTCGCCGCCGCGCTGCGCGCCATGGCCGCCGCCGGCCTGACCGGCGGCCACGCCATGGACGCGAACGGCGACAGCCTCGCCTTCTACGACGAGCTGGACGCGGCCGGCGACCTGCCGCTGCGGCTGCGGGTCGCCCCCTGGTGCCAGCCCGGCACCGACGCCGACGGGGTGCGCGCGCTCATCGCCCAGCAGGGCACCAGCGGCCGGCTCTGGCGGACCGCGGGCGTCAAGCTCTTCATGGACGGCACCATCGACAACGGCACCGCCTGGCTGGAGCGCCCCGACTGCCACGGCGAGTCCACCCACGCCTTCTGGCCCGACCCCGCCGCCTACACCCGGGTCATCGGCCGCCTGCACGCCGCCGGCGTGCCCACCGCCACCCACGCCATCGGCGACGCCGCCGTCCGGCACGTCCTGGACGCCGTCGCGCAGGCCCGGCGCGCCGACCGCAACGGGGTCCGGCACCGGATCGAACACATCGAGACGGTGCCCGACGACACCCTGCGCCGCTTCGCCGAACTCGGCGTGCTGGCGTCCATGCAGCCCACCCACTGCTGCGACTTCACCCGCGCCGACCACACCGACAACTGGTCCCGCCGGCTCGGCGCGGAGCGCGCCGGCCGCGCCTGGCGCTGCCGCGACCTGACCGACGCCGGCGCCACCGTGGTCCTCGGCTCCGACTGGCCGATCGCCCCCTACCCGCCGCTGGGCGTGATGGCCGGCGCCCGCCACCGCCGCCCCACCCGTGACCTCGCCCAGCCGCCGCACGGCCCCGAGCAGGCACTCACCGCGCTGGAGGCCCTGCGGGGCATGACGGTGCACGCCGCGCACGCCGCCGGCGAGGAGGACCGGGCCGGCCGGATCGCCGTCGGCCACCGCGCCGACCTCACCGTCCTCGCCGACGACCCGCTCACCACGCCCGCCACCGACCTGCCCCGGCTGCCGGTCCTGCTCACCGTCCTCGACGGCCGCCCCACCCACCGCGACCGGAGCCTGTGAGCAATCCCGGACGGATCCGGCTGGAAACGGCGGACGGGCCGCCTCCCCACGCGTGGGGAGGCGGCCCGTCCGCCGTGCACCGGCCCGTTCCGCGGGCCCGGGCTCAGGTCGCCTTCTCGCCGTCGTCCAGTGGCGCCGCGCCGAAGCGGCGGTCCCGCTTGGCGTACTCGTAGCACGCGTCCCACAGGTTCCGGCGGTCGAAGTCCGGCCACAGGATGTCCTGGAACACCATCTCGGCGTAGGCGCTCTGCCAGATCAGGTAGTTCGAGGTGCGCTGCTCACCGGACGGCCGGACGAACAGGTCCACATCGGGCATGTCCGGGTAGTACATGTACTTCGCCACGGTCTTCTCGTTGACCTTGGACGGGTCCAGCTTCCCGGCCCGGACGTCCGCCGCGATGGCCGCCGCGGCGTCCGCGATCTCCGCCCGACCGCCGTAATTCACGCAGAAATACAGCGTCATCGCGTCATTGTTCTTGGTCTGCTCCTGGGCGACCTGGAGTTCCTGGACCACGGACTTCCACAGCTTCGGCATCCGGCCGACCCACCGGATGCGGATGCCCAGCGCGTCCATCTCGTCCCGGCGCCGCCGGATGACGTCCCGGTTGAAGTTCATCAGGAAGCGGACCTCGTCCGGCGACCGCTTCCAGTTCTCGGTGGAGAAGGCGTAGAGCGAGAGGTTCTTCACGCCCATCTCGATGCAGCCCTTGAGGACGTCCAGGACGACGCCCTCGCCGACCTTGTGGCCCTCCGTGCGCGGCAGCCCGCGCTCCTTCGCCCACCGGCCGTTGCCGTCCATCACGACGGCGACGTGGTTCGGCACGAGCTCGCCGGGGATCCTCGGCGGACGCGCGCCCGAGGGATGCGGCTCGGGCGTCTGGTACTCACGTCGGTTGCGCCCCAGAATCCCGCGTACTGCCATGCGCCCCACGTCTCCTATGCAATCTCGATGGACGGTGTGTTCACGAAGTCGTCGTGGCCGGTCGGTCGCGTCCGGCGCTACTTCTCCACGTAGCGCAGGGACCGCAGGCCGCGCTCCAGGTGCCAGTGCAGATACGCCGCGACGAGGCCGCTGCCCTCTCGGACGTGCCGGGCCTCGCAGGCGTCCGCGGTCTCCCAGTCGCCGGTCAACAGCGCGCCCAGGAGGCCGATGGCCTCTGAGGAGGGTACGACGCTTCCGGGCACCCGGCAGTCACCGCACACCACGCCGCCCGACGCCACCGAGAAGAACCGGTTCGGACCGGGCATTCCACACCGCGCGCAGGAGTCGAAGCTCGGCGCGTAGCCGTTCACCGCCAGCGAGCGCAGCAGGAACGCGTCCAGCACCAGGTGCGGGGCGTGCTCCCCGTTGGCCAGCGTCCGCAGCCCCCCGACCAGCAGCAGGTACTGCTGGACGGCCGGCTCGCCCTCGTGGTCGGTGAACCGCTCGGCGGTCTCCAGCATGGCCGTGCCGGCGGTGTAGCGGGCGTAGTCGGTGACGATCGCGCCCCCGTATGCGGCGATCGTCTCGCTCTGCGTGCACAGCGGCAGCCCGCGCCCGATCAGCTCGCCGCCGCGCGCGAAGAACTGCACGTCCACGTGGGAGAACGGCTCCAGGCGGGCCCCGAACTTCGACTTCGTCCGCCGCACGCCGCGCGCCACGGCCCGCACCCGGCCGTTGCCGCGGGTGAGCAGGGTGATGATCCGGTCCGCCTCCCCCAGCTTCTGGGTGCGCAGCACGATGCCGTCGTCGCGGAACAGAGTCATGCCGCCATTCTCCCGCACCCCCACCGGGCCCGCCGTCCCGCGCCCCGCGGCCCCTCCGGGCCGGGCCGCCCGCACCTCGGGGGCACGGCCCGCACCGCGCGATCGTGCGGAATATCACTGCACGGAACGCGGCGCTTTCCGGGCATCACGCCCCTCACCGTGCGCGGTGCGGGCGTGACGCTCCGCGACCGGTTCGGGTGGCGGGGCGACGGACGGGCCGCCACCCGTGCGCGGCGGGGCGGCGCACCGTCGCGGGCGACGATCGACCGCTCGTCAATTTTCCTGATGGACCATCAACTTGCTTACAGGGGTGAGGGGATGACGCGTCGAGGTGCCACGGTGCGGTCGCGCCGCGGCGCGGGCCGCCGCCACGGAAGGCGGCAAGAGCGGTCGATATGCGGCGACCTGACCGCGTTTCATCCGCGTCGCGTCCACATCATCTTCACAAGCCCTCTGCGGGGCTCCGGATGACGGAGCCTCATCACGTTACCCACCGGTCATCAACGCCTCAATGCGACCTTCCACACTTCTCCGCCCCCGCACGTCAAGCACCCTCACGGCGTGTCGAGCGACAGGTAGCATCCGGTGATGTTCGGCGGCACGCCAGCCGTAGCGGCCGAGACGTCCCCGGCAGTCCCCAAACGAGGATCTCGATGACATCCATACCGCAGGCGCTGTTGTGGTGCCTGGGCGCAGGTACGGTCGCCGCCGTCGTGCTGACGGCGCTCCTGGTCCGCGTGCGCAAGGAGCGTGCCGACCTCAGAGCCCGCCTGACTGCCGCCGAGGAACACAGCAGCGCCACGCTCCACGGCAACACGGAGCTGTCGGCCAGGCTGCGGGCCACCGAGGCCGAGGTACGGCACCTCGCCGAGGCCCGACTGCCCGACCTGACCCTGGCACTGGCCCACCCGCACGTCCCGGTGCGCGGCCTGCTCGACGCACGGTTCGGCGGGTCGGAGACCGACGAGGCGCTGGACGCCGTCATGGCGCAGGTCAGCGAGGCCATCACCAAGGAACGGACCCGGGTCGACGCGGCGGCGCAGTCCACGCTGCGCGGCGCCACCACCACGATCCAGGCGCTGTTGTACCAGGTGCAGACGTCGCTCCAGGCGATGCAGCACAAGTACGACGACCCGCAGATCGCGCAGGACCTGCTCGACGCGGACTTCCTCAACGAGCAGGCGCTGCGCCGCGTCCAGGCCACCGGCGTGGTCTGCGGCGCCTGGCCGGGGCTGACCCGCGAGGACTCCTACCTCGCCGAGCTGGTGGTCGGCGCCACCTCGCGGCTGCGCGGCTACGAGCGGGTGCAGGTCAGCAACCAGCTGCGGGACCCGGTCGCGGTGGTGGCGCGGGCCGTCGAGCCGATCGCGATCACCGTCACCGAGCTGCTCGCCAACGCGCTGCACCACTCGCACCGGGAGCTGCCGGTCACCGTCACGCTCCAGCAGGGCAACCGCGGCGCCTCGGTGATCATCGACGACTACGGCGTCGGCATGCACGACGACGAGCTCAAGCACGCGATGGAGCTGCTGGCCAGCAACGACGGGCTGCTGCTGACGCAGTTGGGCGACCCGCCCCGGTCCGGTTTCGCGGCGGCCGGCCAGCTGGTCCGGCAGTACGGCTTCGGCGTGCACGTGGAGCCGTCGCCGTACGGCGGCGTGCGGGCCGTCGTCTACATCCCGGGCGATCCGCTGCTGACCGTCCTCGACGAGGGCGCCCGGCCGATCTCGGTGATGGCGCCGATGCCGCACCGGGCCCCCGGCGGGCCCCGGGACCGGGCCGCGGTGCCGTCCGCGATGCCGACCGGAGCGAGCGCACCGGCCACCCCCGCGGGTGCCGTACCGACGCCGCGGCCCGCGGCCGAGACGCACTCCGTACCCGTCCGGCCGGCCCCGGCCCCGCCGGTCGCCGAGCCCGCACCGCAGCAGCAGCCGGCCGAGGGCGAGTTGCCGCGCCGGCGCCGGCGCCGGCCGCAGGCCGAGCAGCAGCCCGAGTCACAAGCCGACACGCTCAACCTGCGCTCCCCGGAGGAGACCGGGTCCCGCTGGGCGGCGCTCCAGCGCGGCACCGAATCCGGGCGGGCCGCAGCCCATGTCGAACCCCCGCGCAGTCCCGAAGGGAACGCCCAGTCATGAACAGCCCCACCCGCCGCCGTGTCACCGAGGACAAGTCCTGGGTGCTGGCTCCCCTCTTGGAGCTGCCGCATGTCGTGCACGCCGCCGTCATCTCCGGCGACGGCTTCATCGAGGGCGCCTCGCCGGGCCTGTCGCGGGAGGCCGCCGAGGGCGTCGCGGCGATGATGTCGGCGCTCCAGGGCGCCGGGCGCGCGGTGACCGCGGCCTTCACCGAGCAGGACGACGCCCGGCTGCGGCAGACCGTCATCGAGTCCGACGAAGGTTTCGTTTTCGCGATCCCGGCCGGCGAGAACACCTGCCTGGCCGTCTTCGCCGATCCGGAGGTGAACATGGGAGTCGTCGCGCACCACATGCAGATCCAGGTGACGACCCTGGGCAAGAAGGTCATGAACAGCCCGGCTCGGGACACCGGTAGCCACGCATGACGCCGCGCCAGAGCAGCGGACGCCGCCTCGTACCGGCCTACCTGGCGACCGGCGGGCGTGCCCGACCGAGCCGCAACACGTTGGACCGGCTGACCGTGCTGATCGGCGTCGACATGCCGATCACCAGTGAGGTACGCCCCGAAGAGCACCGGATCCTGGAGCTGCTCCGGCCCGGTGCGCTGACTCTGGCCGAGGTGGCCGCCCACCTCCACCTGCCCGTGAGCGTGGTGAAGGTGCTGGTCGCCGACCTCGTCGATGCCGGGCGCCTGCACGCCCGAGTCCCCATACCCGAAGCCGAGCAATTCGACCGGCAGATCCTGGAGAGGGTTCTCGATGGACTCCGCTCTCTCAAGTCCTAGCCCCGGCGCCGGGACCGGCCCCATGTACCTCGCCGGCGAGCACCAGACGCTGGTCAAGCTGCTGGTCGCCGGGCCCTTCGGGGTCGGCAAGACCACGCTGATCCGGGCGCTCTCGGAGACCCCGCCGCTGCACACCGAAGAGGTGATGACGCAGTCCGGCGCGATGGTCGACGACCTCGCCGGGGTGCGCGACAAGACCACCACCACCGTCGCCATCGACTTCGGGCGGCTGACGCTCCCCGGGGACCTGGTGCTGTACCTGTTCGGCACGCCCGGGCAGAAGCGCTTCCGCCCGCTGTGGCAGGACATCGCCCGCGGTGCACTGGGCGCGCTGGTCCTCGCCGACACCCGCCGACTGGCGGACTCGTTCGAGGTGATGGACATCGTGGAGGAGGCCGGACTGCGCTACGCGGTCGCGGTCAACACCTTCCCCGACGCCCCGCAGTACGACGTGGAGAAGATGCGCGAGGCGCTCGACCTGCACCCGGACACCCCGCTGGTGCTGTGCGACGCCCGCGACCGGGAACAGTCCGTCGACGCGCTGATCGCACTGGTCCGCCACGTCCTGGACCACACGCCCCTGCCCGAGGAGAACCCGAACCCGTGACTTCCCCGTACGAGCCGGGCGCCGCCCCACCGCCGTCCTGCCCCGGGCAGGCCGTCCCGCCGCCGGCGGCCGCCGCCCCACCACCGGGCTGTCCGGCGCACGCGGGGCCGCCGCAGGCCACGGCGCACCCGGAGGCGCACGCCCCGGTGAAGCTGTACGGACCCGACTTCGCCGCCGACCCGCACCGCATCTACGCACGGCTGCGGCAGTACGGGGTGGTGGCGCCGGTGGAGATCGCGCCCGAGGTCCCGGCGCTGCTGGTGACCGACTACCGGGCGGCGCTGGAGCTGCTGAACGACGACGCGACCTGGTCCAAGGACTCCCGGGCCTGGATGCAGACCGTCCCGGCGGACTCGCCGGTCATGCCGATGCTGCACTGGCGGCCGAACGTCTTCTACAGCGACGGGCCGGCGCACGTCCGCTACCGGGACGCCATCGTCGACAGCTTCAAGCTCGTCGAGCCGCACGAGCTGCGGGCGCGGGTGCACCACGCGGCGGACACCCTGATCCGGCGGTTCGGTGACCACGGCGAGGCGGATCTGATCGCGGACTACGCGCGGCTGATCCCGCTGCTGATGTTCAACACCCTCTTCGGGCTGCCCGATTCCTACAGCGACCGGCTGATCGCGGCGATCGCGGGGATGCTGGAGGGCAATTCGCCGGAGGAGGCGACGGCCGCCAACGAGGCATACACGCAGTACATCATGGAGCTGGTCGGCGCGAAGAAGGCACAGCGCGGACCGGACCTCACGTCGTGGATGATGGACCATCCCAACGACCTGAGCGACGAGGAACTGATCCACAACATCATCCTCGTGATGGGTGCCGGCAACGAGCCGCTGGCCAACCTCATCGGCAACGCGCTCGCCCGCATGCTCTCGGACGACCGCTACTACAACACCGTCTCCGGTGGCGCGCTGACCGTCCACGACGCCATCAACGAGGTGCTGTGGAACGACCCGCCGATGGCCAACTACTCCGCCCACTACCCGGTCCGGGACGTGTTCTTCCACGGCACCTGGGTGCGCGCCGGACAACTGGTGATGGTCTCCTACGCGGCGGCCAACAGCCAGTTCGACACCACCGGCGCCAACGGCCCGGGGTCGGGCAGCGGCTCGCACCTGGCGTGGGCGGCGGGGCCGCACGCCTGCCCGGTGAAGCGGCACGCGCTCTTGATCGCGATCACCGCCATCGAGCGCCTCACCGCCTGGCTCTCGGACATCGAACTCGCCACCTCCCCCGCGGAGTTGACGTGGCGCAACGGCGCCTTCCACCGTGCCCTGGCCGCGCTCCCGGCCCGTTTCACCCCCATCACCCCGGACCAGGCAGGAGCCACGCCATGGCAGAACAGCGACCGCAGCCCGTC
This sequence comes from Streptomyces lunalinharesii, assembly GCF_039532155.1. Lineage (NCBI taxonomy): Bacteria > Bacillati > Actinomycetota > Actinomycetes > Kitasatosporales > Streptomycetaceae > Streptomyces > Streptomyces lunalinharesii. Next base: position 7,516 of record NZ_BAAARK010000047.1, on the reverse strand, counting down.
GTCATCGACCCGGCCGGCACCGACATCCACGGCGAAGGCGACCGCCTCCGCGCGCTAGGCCCGGCGACCCGGATCGAGCTGCCCGGTGGCATCCGGGCGTGGGGCGTGACCGGTCACGCCCTGCTCAAGGAGCTGCTCACCGACGACCGGATCTCGAAGAACCCCCGGGACCACTGGCCCGAGTGGCAACGCCCGGAGATCCGTGGCAGTTGGCTCCAGTCGTGGATCGGCGTGACGAACATGTTCACCGCCTACGGCCCCGACCACCGCCGGCTGCGCAAGCTGATCGCCCCGGCGTTCACCGCGCGCCGCACGGACGCGATGGTGCCACGGGTGGCCCAGATCACCGGCGACCTGCTCGACGGGCTCGCGGCGCGGCCGGCCGGCGAGGTCGTCGACCTGCGGGAGTCCTTCAACCACCCGCTGCCGATGCAGGTGATCTGCGAACTGTTCGGCTACCCGGAGGGCGCGCCGCGCAGCGAACTGGCCCGGGTCGTCTCCGAGATCATGGACACCACGGCCACCCCGGAGCAGGCCGCGGCGACCCAGCTGGCGGTCGCCGAACTGCTCGGCTCGCTGGTCGCGGCCAAGCGCGCACAGCCCGCGGACGACCTGACCAGCCTGCTGGTCGCGGCCCGGGACGACGAGGGCCAGGGGATGACCGAGCGGGAGCTGCTGGACACCCTGCTGCTGGTGATCGGCGCCGGCCACGAGACGACCGTGGACCTGCTGGGCAACGCGGTGTTCGCGCTGCTGACCCATCCCGAGCAGCTGAAGCTGGTGCGGGACGGCGCCGTGTCGTGGAACGACGTCATCGAGGAGACGCTGCGCTGGACGCCGAGCATCGCGAGCCTGCCGCTGCGGTTCGCGGTCCAGGACGTGGCGCTGCCGCACGGCGAGGTGATCCGCAAGGGCGAGGCGCTGCTGCCGATGTACGCGGCGGCGGGCCGGGACCCCGAGCAGCACGGTCCGGCGGCCGCGACGTTCGACGTCCAGCGGGCGAGCCAGGACCACTTGGCGTTCGGCCACGGGGTGCACCACTGCATCGGTGCGCCGCTGGCCCGGCTGGAGGCGCGCACGGCGCTGCCGGCGCTCTTCGAGCGGTTCCCGGACATCCATCTCGCCGTGCCGGCCGAGGAGTTGCAGCCGGCGGGCGGGTTCATCGCGGGCGGGGTGGCGAGCCTGCCGGTGCGGCTGACGGCCTGAGCCCACGAGCGGGCATACGGCCCCGCCGCCGGTTGCGACCGGCGGCGGGGCCGTCCTTGTGCCGGGCGGCGCCCGGGGGCGGGGCTAGCCGCGGTAGCGGGACGAGCGGGCCGCGGCGAGGAGCAGCCGGTCGACGTCCTGCGGGCGGAGCGTCAGGGCGGCGCCGGCGGTGCTGAGCACCTCGCGCTCGGCGGGGGTGCACGGGCCGTCGGCGAGGGCGATCCGGGCGGCCTGGAGGAGCAGCGCCTCCCGCCCGGCGGGGGCGAGGTGCGGGGCGAGCGGCTCCAGCGCCTCGTGGAGTTCTATGGCCAGCGCGGTGCCGCACGGGTCGAGGCCCTGGTGTCCGCAGTCCTCGCCGGTGGCCGCCTCGTAGGTGCCGCTCATCCGGCCGGTGTCGGCGGCCAGCGCGGCGAGCAGCGTGAGGAGTTGGTCCTCGGTGCAGTCGGCGGAGCCGGCCGCACGGACCGCGGTGACCGCGGCGTCGCGGACCGTGCGGGAGGCCGTGCCGCCGGCCGCCAACAGGGCCAGGGTCAGGGTGTGGACGGCGTCCCGGAGCATCGTGGAGAGCCGGACGGTGGTCGGGTGGTCGAGGGCGTCGAGCCCGAAGCGGCCGCGGCAGGCGGAGCATTCGAGGATCGGGGCGGCGGCACCGCGGGCGAGGACGGGGACGCCGAGGACGTGCAGGCGGCGCCGGCCGGTGCGGCGGAGGTAGTTGCGGTCGCCGCCGCAGTCGGGACAGAAGAACTCGCCGTCGGCGACGGTCCGCCACGAGGTGCGCACCCCCACCACACGTACGTTGCGCATCACGTCAGCCCTCCGTCATTCCCCCACGGCCGCTGGGGCATGGGTGGGGGTGCCCCCAGCGGCGGCCGGGAGAGAGCCCCCTTCGGCTCCGTTGCCGTTCGTTACGTGATGTTAGCCACATCGATGACGTGTCGTCAGCACCCCGTATCGGACAACGGACCGGCGGCTGGCCGGATGCGGGCGGGAATGCGTACGGAATGTGTACGGATGCGCGCGGCCCCGCCGTTCCGGTGTGCGGAGCGGCGGGGCCGGGCGACAGGCGGGGCCGTCAGGTGCGTCAGCGTGCCGAGCGGTTGACGGCGGAGACCACGGCCTTGAGGGAGGCGCGGGTGGTGTTGGCGTCGATGCCGATGCCCCACAGCACCTTGCCGTCGATGGCGCACTCGATGTACGAGGCGGCCTGCGCGGAGGCGCCCTCGCTCATGGTGTGCTCCTGGTAGTCCAGCAGGCGGGCGTCGATGTCCAGGCCCGACAGCGCGTCGAAGAACGCGGAGATCGGACCGTTGCCGGAGCCGGTCAGGACGGTCTCGGCGCCGTCCACCTCCGCCTCGACGGTGAGGGTGTCCACGCCGTCCTTGTCGGTGGTGGTCTGCCCGGCCCTGACCTGGATGCGGCCCCACGGGTTCTGCGGGTTGGGCAGGTACTCGTCCTGGAAGGAGTCCCAGATGGCCTTCGGGGTGATCTCGCCGCCCTCGGCGTCGGTCTTCTCCTGGATGATCCGGGAGAACTCGATCTGCATCCGGCGCGGCAGGTCCAGCTTGTGGTCGTTCTTCAGGACGTAGGCGATGCCGCCCTTGCCGGACTGCGAGTTGACCCGGATGACGGCCTCGTAGGAGCGGCCGACGTCCTTGGGGTCGATGGGCAGGTACGGCACCGCCCACTCGATGTCGTCGACGGTCCTGCCCTGGGCGGCCGCGTCGGCCTCCAGCGCGTCGAAGCCCTTCTTGATGGCGTCCTGGTGGGAGCCGGAGAAGGCGGTGTAGACCAGGTCGCCCGCGTAGGGGTGGCGCGGGTGGACCTCCATCTGGTTGCAGTACTCGCTGGTGCGGCGGATCTCGTCGATCTGCGAGAAGTCGATCTGCGGGTCGACGCCCTGCGAGAAGAGGTTCATGCCCAGCGTCACCAGGTCGACGTTGCCGGTGCGCTCGCCCTGACCGAACAGGCAGCCCTCGACGCGGTCGGCGCCGGCCATCACGGCCAGCTCGGCGGCGGCCACGGCGGTGCCGCGGTCGTTGTGCGGGTGCGTGGACAGGCAGACGAACTCGCGCCGGCTCAGGTTGCGGCTCATCCACTCGAAGCGGTCGGCGTGCGTGGACGGGGTCGAACGCTCCACGGTGGCCGGCAGGTTGAGGATGATCTCGCGGCCCTCCTCGGGCTGCCAGACGTCCATCACCGCCTCGCAGACCTCCAGCGCGAAGTCCAGCTCGGTGTCGGTGAAGATCTCCGGGCTGTACTGGTAGCCGAAGACCGTCTCGTCGCCCAGCAGCTTGTCGGCGTACTCCATCACCAGCCGGGTGCCGTCCACCGCGATCTGCTTGACCTGCTCCTTCGAGCCGCGGAAGACGACCCGGCGGAAGGTGGGGGCGGTGGCGTTGTAGAGGTGGACGGTGGCGCGGGGGGCGCCGCGCAGCGCCTCGACGGTCCGCTCGATCAGCTCCTCCCGGGCCTGCGTCAGCACCGAGACGGTGACGTCGTCCGGGATCGCGCCCTCTTCGATGATCGACCGGACGAAGGCGAAGTCGGTCTCGCCGGACGACGGGAAGCCGACCTCGATCTCCTTGTAGCCCAGGCGTACCAGCAGGTCGAACATCTCGCGCTTGCGGGCCGGCGACATCGGGTCGATCAGTGCCTGGTTGCCGTCGCGCAGGTCGGTGGAGAGCCAGCGGGGGGCCTTGGTGATCCGCTTCTCCGGCCAGCTGCGTCCGGAGAGGTCCACGGCCTCGAACGGGCGGTACTTGTGGATCGGCATCCCGGACGACGCCTGGGTGTGGGTGGCGTTGGTGATCGGGGTGGGGCGGCCGACAGGCTGCGACATTGCGTTGGGCTCCTCGGGGAGTTCCGTGTGACGGCCGACGGTCGAACGCAGCACCAGATCCCGCGGGGAGGGGGTCGGCCTACGACTACAGGCCCTCGCCGCGGCAGCTAAGGAGAAGCAGCCCGAAACGCATGATGGACAGCACCGTAGCCGAGGCATCGAAGATCCGCAGTCGCGTATCAGTATGCGGGACCGTGTGGACGTAGAGGCGAAAATGCGACCAACCACACGTTTCCGGGAACTTCGGCCGCTGGCAGTGACAGACGCATTACACAGTGCCACCGTCTTCCTATGAAGGAATCCGTGACCCAGAAGCGCACCGCGCCCGCCCCCACCACGCCCGTCTTCTGCACGATCGTGCCGCCGCACATCCTGGGCAAGCTCGCCGAGTCCGACGACCCGGCCCACCACGAGCCGGCCCGCCGCACCCTGGAGCACGACGCCCTCCACCGCACCCGCCGCACCGACCTGGCCGCCCAGTCCCTCGTCCCGCAGGAGGTCCGGGCCGCCGCCGACAAGCCGAACCGCACCGTCTACGACGCCGGCCACCAGCAGGACCTCCCCGGCAACAAGGTCCACTCCGAGTCCGAGGGCCCGTCCAAGGACGCCTCCGTCAACCGCGCGCACGCCGGCCTCGGCGCCACCTTCGAGCTCTACCTGAAGGTCTACGGCCGCAAGTCCATCGACGGCGCCGGACTCCCGCTCAACGCCACCGTCCACTACGGCGAGAAGTACGACAACGCCTTCTGGGACGGCCAGCGGATGGTCTTCGGCGACGGCGACGGCACGCTCTTCAAGGACTTCACCATCCCCGTCGACGTCATCGGCCACGAGCTGACCCACGGCGTCACCCAGTACACCGCCAACCTCGACTACCAGGGCCAGTCCGGCGCCCTCAACGAGTCCGTCTCCGACATCTTCGGCTCCCTCATCAAGCAGTACGCGCTCGGCCAGGGCGCCGACCAGGCCGACTGGCTGATCGGCGCGGACCTGCTCGCCCCGGGCGTGCACGGACAGGCCCTGCGCTCGATGAAGGCCCCCGGCACCGCCTACGACGACCCGCAGCTCGGCAAGGACCCACAGCCCGCCACCATGGCCGGCTACGTCCAGACCACCGACGACAACGGCGGCGTCCACCTGAACTCCGGCATCCCCAACCACGCCTTCTACCTCGTCGCCAGCACGCTCGGCGGCAAGGCGTGGGAGCGCGCCGGCCAGATCTGGTACGACGTCCTGACCGGCGGCCACCTGACGAAGAACGCGCAGTTCGCCGACTTCGCCCACCTCACCGTGCAGGCCGCCCAGACCCGCTACGGCGCCTCCGGCAGCGAACACGAGGCCGTGGTCAAGGCCTGGTCCACGGTCGGCGTCACCGGCAAGTGACGCTTCCCCGGCGGGAGCGGCGCCCGACCGCTCCCGCCCACCCGGGTGCCCGCGCCGGGTCGACTACGTCCACCCCACCGGGTAGGAACGCCCCATGCGCATCCACATCCGCCGCACCGGCGGCTTCGCCGGCATCGAGCGCCACGCCGAGATCGACACCGCCGACCGCACCGACGCCACCGACTGGCACGGCCTCGCCGACCGCGCCATGACCGCCGCCCACGCCGCCCCGCCCACCGGCGTCCCCGACGGCTTCCGCTACGCCCTCACGATCGACGACGAGACCGCGTACTGCACCGACCCCGACCTCACGGACGACCAACGCGAGCTGATCACGAGGGTGCTGAAGGAGGGGGCGTAGCGGCGCCGACCGCCGGCCCAACCCCCTGGCCCGGACCGGCACTTGACGACACCCACCCCTTGACACCGTTACCGGCGGTTACCAGGATCCGGGGGCATGACACCGGAGCCCGCACCCGCACCCGCGCCGCCCCCCGCCCCACTCCGCTTCCCCCGCGGCTTCCTGTGGGGAGTGTCCACCTCCGCCGCCCAGATCGAGGGGGCGGTGGACGAGGACGGACGGGGGCCGTCCGCCTGGGACACGTTCGCCGCCGGGGCGGGACGGATCAAGGACGGCTCGGACCCGCGGGTGACCACCGACCACTACCACCGGTACCGGGAGGACGTCGCACTGCTCAAGGAACTGGGCGTCGGCGCGTACCGCTTCTCGGTGGCCTGGCCACGCGTCGTGCCCGACGGCCGCGGGGCCGTCAACGCGGCGGGACTGGACTTCTACGACCGGCTGGTGGACGCGCTGCTCGCGGCCGGGGTCGCGCCGGTGCCGACGCTGTTCCACTGGGACACCCCGCAGGCCCTGGAGGCGTCGGGCGGCTGGCTCCGACGGGAGACCGCCGAGCACTTCGCGGCGTACACGGACGCGGTGGCGGCCCGGCTCGGCGACCGGGTGACGCGCTGGATCACCCTCAACGAACCCGCCGAACTGACCCTGCTCGGATACGGCCTGGGCCAGCACGCGCCCGGCCGGCAGCTGCTCTTCGACGCGCTGCCCGCCGCCCACCACCAACTGCTCGGCCACGGCCTCGCCGTCCAGGCGCTGCGCGCCCGCGGCGCCACCGACATCGGCATCGCCAACTCGCACGGCCCGACCTGGCCGGCGTCCGACTCCCCCGCCGACACCGAGGCCGCCGCCTTCTACGACCTGCTGCTCAACCGACTCTTCGCCGAACCGATCCTGCTGGGCCGCTACCCCGACGACGAGATCGCCGCGCTGCTGCCCGGCCCGGTCGCCGACGACCTCAAGACCATCTCCGCGCCCCTGGACTGGTACGGGATCAACTACTACCAGCCGACGAAGATCGGGGCGCCGACGACCGAGGCGACGGACTTCTTGGGAGTCCGCCTCCCGCCCGGACTCCCGTTCGCCCCACGGGAGATCACCGGCCGGCCGCGCACCGGCTTCGGCTGGCCGGTCGTCCCCGAGGCCCTCACCGAACTGCTGCTGTCCTTCCGCGACCGCTACGGCGCCGCCCTCCCACCCGTGATGATCACCGAGAACGGCTGTGCGTACGACGGCATCGAGGACCCCGAACGGATCGCCTTCCTCGACGGACACCTGCGGGCCCTGCGAACGGCGATGGACGCCGGCGTCGACGTCCGCGGCTACTTCGTGTGGTCCCTGCTGGACAACTTCGAATGGGCAGAGGGATTCGGCCAACGCTTCGGACTGGTCCACGTCGACTACACCACGCTCCGCCGCACACCGAAGGCGTCGTACCGGTGGCTGCGGGGGGTTGTCGCCGAGGCGTGAGGGTTGCCTTCCCACGTTTTTGGCTTTCCCGCCGTGGTGGTTGCTGTTTGCGCCTGCGGCGCGTTGCCGCTGCGCGGGGCTTGCCCCACGTTGTCGGCCTCCCCGCCGTGGTTGCTGTTTGCGCCTGCGGCGCGGGCCGCTGCGCGGGGCTTGTAGGTAGGTGCGGTGTCGGGTTGGCGGGTGGTGGGGTGCCCGGACTGCTGCGCTTTACGTCCGGGCACCCCACCACCCGCCAACCCGACCCCTCCCGTAGATGGGTG
>NZ_BAAARK010000046.1:0-48451 GCF_039532155.1 Streptomyces lunalinharesii | reverse complement strand
ACGCCGGTTGCTGACCGGCAGAAAAGGCCGCAGCCGTTCCCACTCGGCATCCCTCAGATCACCCCGCCCCATGCCACCATCAACGACCTCGGCACGAAGTAGCCACATGATCGACCGGACAAGTCCTAGGCGGTTTTGACGGCTCCCCCGTCGATGAGGTGGTCGGTGCCGGTGATGGCGGCGGCGCGGGGTGAGGCGAGGTAGGCGACGAGGGCGGCGACCTCGTCGGGTTCGACGAGGCGGTCGATGAGCATGCCCGTCGCGGCGGGCAGTCCCGCCAGGAGTTCGGCGTGGGGGACATTCATGGCGGCGGCGAGTTCGGCGCCGTAGCCGGTCGGGCTCTCCCACATGTCGGTGCGGACCGGCCCCGGGGAGACGGTGTTCACCCGCACCCCTTGCGGGCCGAACTCCTCGGCCAGGGCCTTGCCGAACGCGGTGAGGGCGGCCTTGGCGGTGGTGTAGGCGATCGGGCCGCCGTGCGGGACGCGGGCCCCGACCGAGGACACGTTGACGATCGCGCCGCGCGCGGCTGCCAGGGCGGGCAGAGCCGCGCGAGTCACCCGGACGGTGGCGAAGAAGTTCAGATCCACCACCTGCGCCCACTGAGCGTCGGTCAGGTCGAGGAAACCGCCGTTGAGTCCGCCGTCACCGCCGCCGACGTTGTTGACCAGGATGTCGAGGCCGCCCAACTCCGCGACGGCCTCGGTGACCAGGCGTTCGGCCGCGGCGGGGTCGGACAGGTCGGCCGCCATCGATATCGCGCCGGCCGCCGCCAGTTCCGGGGTGGAGTTCCGGGCGGCGGCGACCACGCGCACGCCTTCGGCCGCCAGGGCACGGACGACGGCCAACCCGATGCCCCGACTGGCGCCCGTGACCAGAGCGGTCTTGCCGTTCAGGTGCAGATCCATGGTGCTCCTCCATTACCGATCGCGTCTTTGGTGATGCAGAGAAGCTAGAACATGCATCATCGATGTTGCAAGTCATGCTGCAGTTGCTTCACTGACGTACCCTTGGTGAGCTGACGCTCTCCTGGAAGGACCCCGCCCGTGGTGCCGCCCGCCTCTCCGAAACCGCTGCGCGCCGACACCGAGCGGACGGTGCGTGCGATCCTCGAAGCCGCCGAGCGGGTGCTGTCCGCCAACCCCGCGGCCACGATGGAGCAGATCGCCGAGGCCGCGGGCGTCGCGCGGACCACCGTGCACCGGCGGTTCGCCTCGCGGGAGGCACTGATCGCGGCGCTGGCCGCGTGGGCGACGCAGCGGTTCCACGAGGCCGTCGAGGCCGCCCGGCCGCAGACCGCCCCGCCCGCCGTCGCGCTCTACCAGGTCACCGCGAACGTGCTCCGCGTGAAGATCGGATGGGGCTTCGCGATGGGCGCCCTGCCCACCGACGCCCCCGAGGTCGCCCGGGTCCACGCCGACGTACTTGCCCGGTGCGCGCAGTTGTTCGTCCGCCTGCGCGACGCCGGCGTGCTCCCGCCCGGCACCGATCTGGACTGGGCGCGGCGCGTCTACTACGCCCTGATCCACGAGGCCGCCATCCAGGCTCCGGAGGACGACGCCGCCCTGGACGCCCTCGCCACCCGCGTCGTCGACACCCTGCTGCACGGCATCGGCACCCCGACCGCCGGCTGACTGCCTGCGCTCGACCAACCTCCCCGCCGACCGGGTGGCGGCCGTCGGTCGTGGCTCTCTACCGCTCCCGCCATGGACCCGGCAAAATCCCGTTCATGGATCAGGGGGTCGCCGCGGTCTGGGCCGCTGGCTTGGCGGGATTCGCGAGCGCGGCGGGTGCCGCGGCGGGGGCAGGGTTGGCGGCGCGTGGAGCGCGTGTTCAGCTGCTCCAGCAAGGCGAGTTGGACCAGCAGGGCAGAACGGAGGAGAGGCGTGTTCAGCATGACGATTGGCGCCGACAGCGCTGCCTCGCCTTCCAGGTGAAGCTGGGGGAAGCCGTCGACGCGCTCGATGAGTTGATGTACGCCCTTCGCAACCGACGAGCACTGGGTGAGGTGCGCGACAAGCTACGAAGGGCGGAAGGGGAGGTGCTCAGGGGGCATTTCGACAATGTGGTGGCGTGTCAGGTGACGGAGCTCGAAGAAATCTCGGGTGCGGCCCTCCGGCGGCTCGAAGCGGCCCTGCAGGCCATAGACGCTCTCCGGCGCAGCCCTTCGCACGTTGCGGACATCGACTCGACGTTGCACCAGCGTTGGCTTGCGCAGCGGCAGAGCCTGTTGGACGCGTACGAGATGTTCTCCAAGGCCCTTCCCCAAGTCCTGCCCACCATGTAGGGCAGTTATGGGTCCAGACCGCCCAGGCCGACTTCCTGCACCGCCTCACCCCGAGCGACTACGTGCCCATCACCGACGTCCCGACGCTCACGATCCCCTATCCCGGCTGGTGGGAGGTTTCCTACCATGCCCGCCTGGTAGTGCAGCAGGCATCCACCACCTATTCCGATGGGTGGGTCGGAACAGCACTGTTCGTGAGCAACGCCCCCATCGCCGGTAGCCAGGCGGTTGCCGGCATTGGTGCCGCTACGAGCGTGCGCCTTGAGAACACCATCGGACAGACGTTCATGCACAAGTTCGATGGCGGTGAGGTCGTAGTGCTCAATGCCCGCGCCATTGGCCAGGCAGCCGCCTGGACAGTGCAGAGCAACGGCGACGGACGCACTCAGATCATGGCCCACTACGTGAGTCCCCGGGGCGATCAGCCCCCGTGAAGTGGGGGCAGAGGTCGAGGGCCGGGGCAGGGAGCCTGATCACGGTGGGGACACTCGTTTCAGCAGTCCGGCCGAGCGGCAAACGCTCCAGCGATCTCACCTTCACGCTCACGCACTGAGCCCTCCTCGGGAGCAGGGGCCTGTCCGGCACGATCGGCCGGACAGGCCCTGGGCGTTGCGTTTGGATCAGTGGGGTGGTCGGTGACGAGATCACCGGGGGGATCGACGCGTTCCCGCTGACCGCTACGGGTCCCGGCTACGTCGGGGCGGCCGTGGTGGCAGACCACCGGCCTTCGACCGCGAGACCTCCAAGCAGCGCAACACCGTCGAGCGGTGCACAACCGCCTCAAGCAACGGCGGGGCATCGCCACCCGCTACGAGAAGACCGCCACCACCTACCGGGCCGGACTCCACGTCGCAGGCGTCTTCGCCTGGTCCGCACGATGATCCAGACGAGAGGCCCCAGTCCATGGCCGCGGTGGGCGGCGGTGGCGGGCGGGGTGGCTCACGCCCGGGCGAGCAGGGCCAGCAGGGCGACGGTGTCCGACTCGTGGGAAGCGAAGACTCCGTGGTCACTGTGCCAGGTGACCGTGTGGGTGGCGCGCTGCGTGAAACGGCGTTGCAGGTCCGGGTGGATGACCCGGTCGTCGGTGCAGCGGACGTATGTGCTGGGCCGCGAGCGCCAGGCCGCAGTCACGGCCGCCTGGTGGCCGGCGGCCATGACCTGTGGGACCAGCTCGGCGACGTGACGCAACCGCCGGTCCGCATCGAGCTGCCCGTGGAACAGTTCCCCGGCTCGGGCCGGATCGATCGTGGTGGTGCCGGTGATGTCACCGATCATGCATGCGCCCAAGTCGCTCGGTGGTGCCTGGGCGAGCAGCCCGAAGCTGGTCTCGCCGACGTCGGGCATCATCGCGGCCAGGTACACGAGCTGCGCCACCTTTTGCGGGGGCAGACCGCTGATGACGGCGCCGCCGTAGGAGTGGCCGCAGGCGACGACGGGACCGGACTCGGCGATGTCGTCCAGTGCGGCTTCGGCGGCGGCAACGTCCCCCGCCAGCGATCCCCGGTGCAACTCGGCGACAGCCACAGGAACGCCGTGCGCACGCAGCCCGGCGGCGACGCCGCGCCACGCCGTGCCGCTGTGCCAGGCGCCGTGTACGAGGAGCACTCCTCGGGGCTCGGCCGGGGAAGTGTGCATGCTCACTCCGGCTCACCCAGCCCCTCGCGCACGGCGCGGCGGGCGCGGTGCAGCCGGGACTTCATCGCCGGTGTACTCAGCCCCAGCGCCGAGGCGACGGTCTTCCCCGGTAGTCCCTGGATGTCTCGCATGATCAGGACGCGACGCTGGTCGTCCGGCAGCGCTGCGATCACGTCGGCCAGCCGCTCGATCTCCAGCCGACCCAGCACATCGTCCTCGGCCGAGGACACCGCTGTTTCGACGGCCGTTTCCGAGCGGTGCGCGAGGCCCCGTGCGCGCCGCAGGCACTCGCTGCGCACGATCCGGAACATCCATGAGGCGAGCGCGGCGGTGGCCCGCAGGGTCCCGATCCTGCGGAACAGGACGATCATCGCTTCCTGCGCCGCGTCCTCGGCGTCCTGACTGCTGGCACACAACGAGAACGCGAACCGCCGGACATGCGGATACACGCCGGAGACCAACACCTCGATCGACGGCTTGTCGCCGCGCTGCGCGGCGCCGACGAGTTGGTCACCCGGCCATGAGGACCTCGTGAACGGGGCCACGGTCCCCCACCTCCCTCGACTCTTCGGCCACATGGCCGCTCACCCATAACGTCCATAAGAGCCAGCGGCAGCAGCAAAGGATTCAGACGAGTTGGATCCACCAGCCGTGTCGCTGGTCAGCAGGGCGGCGACGTCCGGAAGCCGATCCGGGGTGATTCACACAAAACAGCCTAGAACTCGGCGAGTTCGCCCAGGATGCGGGCGGCCGGTGCCGGGTCCACCAGCCACTTCAGGTGGCTGCTCGTGAGCGTGCGGACGTCGTAGGGGTTCTCCGGCGTCAGGGCGTCGCCCTCGCGGATCATCCGGTCCTGCATGGCGGGCGTGATGCTGGTGTCCTCGGTGAGCCGGATGTAGGTCTTGGGGATCCGGCCCCAGGTGTCTGCCTGGGCCCGGTCGCCGGGCGTGCCGATGTCGAGGCTCTCGTCGGGCTGGAAGGTGTTGAGGAAGGCCATGAACTCGTCGTCCGTTCCGTCCGCGAGGAACGCCGCCTTGAAGGCGGCGAGGGCGGCGGGGTCGGCGGTGCGGAAGTTGGAGCGCATCAGCCCGAGCCGGGCGGGATCGCCGACCATCGCCGACGCCAGCCCTGTGGTGTCGACCGTGGCCATTTCGGGCTCGGCGTAGTAGGCGCCGACCTCAAGGTCGACGGGGCACCAGGCGGACACGTAGACGATGCGGTCGATCAGGTCGGGCCGCCGGTTGGCCGCGCCGGTGGCCGCCATGCCGCCGCGGCTGTGGGAGACGAGGATGACGGGCCCGTTCCGCTTGGCCCGCTCCAATGTTCCGATGAGGTGCGCGACGCTGTCGGCGAAAGTGACGCCCTTGATGGCCCCGGGCGTCGTCGCGAGCCCTTCGAGGTCCTGCGGCGCCTGGTAGGCACGCGGGTACGTCGCGGCGAACCCGTGCCCTGGAAGGTCGACGGCGACGGAGCGGTGGCCGAGGAGGCCGAGTTCGGCTTGGAGCGGTGCGAAGGAGAAGGAGTTCCCGAAGGCTCCGTGGACCAGTACGAACGTCGGTTGCATCTGTCTGTCTGCTCACTTTCTGAACTGTGCGGTATCGGCGGCACGCGCACTGCCCGTTCGACGCCGCGCACCGCCGCGCGGCCGGGGGCGGGTACGAGTCGTCGTCCCGCGGCGCACCGTCCCTGCCGAGAGGCGTCTTCGTGCAGGGCGGGCGCCAGCGGACGAGCGCGGAACCACGAGGACGGCTTACGAACGGCCGCCCGTCATCTGAGGGTTCACCGTAGCCAGTGAAAGATCATCCGCACTACTGGTACGAGTCCTTCCGCTTGTGCACTTCACCGGCGCCTCCGCCGCGGATCCGTTGACGCAGGAAGAGGGCGGCACGGTCCAACGCCTCGTCCGCCTCGTCGAGGACGCCGGCGAACGACTGGAAGACGTGCGGCACGTCGGCGGTGACGTCGAGGATGACGTCCACGCCCGCCGCGCTCGCCCGCGCGGCCAGGCGGGTGGAGTCGTCCAGCAGCACCTCGTTGGTACCGACTTGGATCAGTATCGGGGGAAGGCCGGTCAAGTCGGCGTGGACGGCCGGACTCAGCAGGGGCTGGCGCGGGTCGGCGCCGGCGAGGTACATGGCTCCGGTGCGTTCGAGGGCAGCGCGGGTGAAGACCGGGTCGATGCCTTCCTTGGTGTCCATGCTTGCGCCGGTCCGGGTCATGTCGGTGCCCGGGGAGAAGGCGAGGATGCCGGCGGGCAGCGGAAGGCCCGCGTCCCGGGCGGCGAGGCAGGCGGTGACGGTGAGGCCGCCACCGGCGGAGTCCCCCGCGAAGACGATGGCCGCGGGGTCCTCGCCGCGGTCGAGGAGCGCGCGATAGGCGCTCAGGGCGTCCTCGATGGCGGCGGGGAAGGGGTGTTCGGGGGCGAGCCGGTAGTCCAGCGAGTACGCCCTGAGGCCGGTCCTGGCGACGAGGTTCCCGGTCATCGAGAGGGCGGTCCGGGGCGAGCCGAAGACCCAGCCGCCGCCGTGGAAGTAGAGGATCGTCCCGGCGTCGGGGCCGCCGTCCGCCCCTGGGTCCGGTGCCCTCGTCGGCTCGACGTGCAGCGCGGGCCGGTCGCCGAGCGTCGTCGGCGCGGTGCGGATGCTGCTGTGGGGCACGATCATCTGGGCCATCAACTGCCGGAATCCGGCCCGGATCTCCTCGACCGACCGGGGCCCCTCGGGGCCCGGCTGCCGCAGGATCTCGTCGACTCGGATGCGCTGTTCCCTGCTCATGGGCACACTCCTGCCAGAAGTAGCTTCCTGTACACTATATGCCGTGGAATATACATGGAGCGGAGACCGCGCCGCAGCGGATTTCTCCGGGCTGTTCGCCGACCTGGTCCGGTGCGAGACGCGCCTGTACAACGCCCTCAACGACCGTCTCCGCGAACGCCACGGGATCGTCACCTCGCAGTACGAGTGCCTGAGCTACCTGCGCGACCACCCCGGGTGTCGGGTGGCGGACGTGGCCGCCGAGTTCGCCATCGGCGTCGGGGCCACCAGCAAGGGCATCGACCGCCTGGAGAAGCAGGGTTGGGCCGCCCGCCGGCCGAACCCGGCGGATCGCCGGTCCTCCCTGCTGGCCCTGACCGACGACGGCGCGCGGCTCGTCGAGGAGTCGGAACGCACCGTCACCGGCGGCCTGGCCGAACTGCTCGGAGGCGCCCTGGACGCCCCCTCGCTGTCAGCGGTCGCGCAGGCCCTCTCGTCCCTGCGCTCCACGCTCGAACGCGATCAGGTCGGCACGCCCACCGGCTGAACCGGTGACCGGCGCCCTGGTTGGCATCCGGCTCGGGCGCAGTGCCGAGGTGCCGGCGTGCCGGCGTGCCGGGGACGGGCTTGCCGACGTCCTGAGGGGCGACACGCACACCCCGAACGCGGACTTTTCGAAGTGGCTGGTCTCGGCGCCCGGGATGGTCTGTCTACAGGTCCCCTCACAAGTCATCCGGGCCTCCGTCCGACTGGAGAGCTGGTCGACTGCGCCTTCGCCAGCGCCTGGTCCGTGGTCCGGCCGGGCAGAGGTGGAGGTGGAGCTGCCCACCACTGATCTCGGCGTTGAGGTCATCGCCGACGGCGACGTCCCCCTCTGCTGGGACACCGCTCTCGATCACGCTGGGCGGGAGAGCTGTTCGCGCACCCACGCGGGGTCGGGGTTGGTGTGCGGCCGGCCCGCCACGACGACGGTCGGCACGGTCTCGTTGCCGTCGTTGGCTGCCCGCACCGCCGCGGCTCCAGCCGGATCGCGCCAGATGTTGACCCAGTGCAGTTGGCGGGCGTGGCGGCCCAACCGGAGGCGCAGGCGCAGACAGTACGTGCAGCCCGGGCGCCAGTAGACGACCGGCCGGCCATCGGCCGCGCTGCGGCGCTGTGCCTCCGAGGCACCGATCGACCTGGGAAAGAGCAGGGGCGAGGTCACTGCTGCGAGCAGCGCGAACAGGAGCAGCAGCGCAACGGCTGCACCAGGAGCCCCGTTGAGCAACTTCCCAGTCGCCATGGCTGAGCCGCAGAGCACCAACAGCACCGGCAAGATCCAAGCACGCGTCATGAGGGGGAAGGCTACCGGGGGTCGCAGCGCTCCCGGCGCGTGGCGGTGGAACGGGCCGCCGGACGCGGTGGAGTGGCCTGGCCGCACCACGGCAACGAGCGCCGAACGGCGAACGGCGAACGCACCGTGCCCCTCGCCTGCGCGGTGTGTGCGGTCAGCGGCCCACCACCATCCAGTCCAGTAGCGGTGTCGTCTGTGCCCAGGCGAGCAGGCAGAGCACCGCCAGGACGCACAGGCTCCAGCCGATCACCTTGCGCAGGATCTCGCCCTCGCGGCCCGTCAGTCCGACCGCGCTCGAGGCGATCGCGAGGTTCTGCATGGCCTCTGCCTTGCCCTGTACTCCCCCGGTGCTGTTCGTCGCCGCGGCCAGCAGGCCGTCCATGCCGACCCGGTGCGCCGCGGCGACCTGCATCGCGCCGAACAGGGCGTTGGACGAGGTGTCCGACCCGGTCAGCGCCACCCCGAACCAGCCCAGGAACCCCGACAGCAGCGCGAACGCACCGCCCGTCCCGGCCAGCCAGGCACCCAGGGAGACGGCCATGCCGGAGAGGTTCATGACGTAGGACAGTGCCAGGACGCAGCCGATGGACAGCGCGGCCCAGCGGATCTGGCCGCACGCCTCGCCGTAGGCGCGCAGCGCGCGGCCGGGTCGGACCCGCAGGATCAGGACCGTCAGCACGCCGACGACCAGCAGCACCGTGCCGCCCGACCCGAGCCAGTCGAGGTCGTAGACCGCCGCTTTGGGGAGCGTCCCGTCGGCGGTGCGGACGTCGAGTCCCGGCCAGCGGAACGAGATGCCCCGCGCCTCGACGAAGCGGGCCACCGGGCCGTCCACCGACACCAGCGCGAACGCCACGATGAGCAGCGCGTACGGGGCGAACGCCTGGAGCAGCGGCAGGCGCGGCGCCTTCCCCGGTCGTGGGTCGGAGTCGGCTGCGGGATGGGTTCCGGCGGGCCGCCAGAAGCGCAGCAGCACCACGACGGCCAGCACCGAGACCAGGCCGGCCGTGACGTCGGTCAGTTGGTAGGTGAAGAAGTTCGCGCACATGTACTGGCCGGCCCCGAAGGCGACGCCGGCCACCAGTGCTGCCGGCCAGACCTCGCGCAGTCCGCGGCGCCCGTCCAGGATCAGCAGGAGGAAGAAGGGCACCAGCACGGCGATCACCGCCGACTGGCGGCCGACCATGGCGCCGAGGTCGTGCTCGGAGAGGCCGGTGGCCTTGGCGAGTGCCTGGATGGGGTTGCCGACCGAACCGAAGGCGGCCGGTGCGGTGTTGGCGAAGGCGGCCACCGCGGCGGCGCGGAGCGGCGACAGGCCGAGGCCGAGCAGGATGATCGAGGTGATGGCGATGGGGGTGCCGAACCCGGACAGCGACTCGATCATGGCGCCGAAGCAGAACGCGACGACGAGGGCCTGTACGCGGGGGTCCGCGGACAGGGAGGTGAAGGTCCGGCCGATGAGGTCGAAGTGGCCGGAGGCGCGTTGGAGCTTGTTGATCCACACCGCGTTGAGGATGATCCAGACGATCGGGAAGAGGCCGAACGCGGCGCCCTCCGCCGCGCCGTCCGCGATCTGGCCGAGCGGCATCCGGTAGGCGGTGAGGGCGATGACAACGGCGCTGGCCAGGCTCCACAGGGCGGCCCGGTGGGAGGCCATCCGCACCACGCCCAGCAGCACCAGGAGGACCAGGAGCGGGGTGGCGGCCAGCAGTGCGGTGAGCCCCAAGTGGCCCAGGGGATCGGTGACTTGACGGTACACGGCGAGACTCGCTCTCTCCGGCCGCGCGGGCCGGGGCTCGGCGTGCTCGGTCCGTCCGTGGACGCACGAACGGCAGGACGGAATTCCGTGATTCGGATATATTTTTCCGTCAGCCGGAGAGCATGGGTGCGGGTGCAGCGGCCGTCAAGAGGCCGCGCGTCACGCCCTTCGCGCCGCCGAACGCCCCGGCCGCCCGCCCAGCGCCTCGCTCAGCCGTCCCGCCGCCTCGGCGACCAACGCCCCGAACCGGTCCCGCATCGGGTCCGTCAGTCGAGCGGTCGGCACGTTCACGCTGAGGCTCGCCACCGGGCGCCCGGACTCCCCCAGCACCGCCGCCGCCACCGCGGACACGTCCGCCCGCCACTCGCCCCGGTTCGTCGCCCAACCGCGCGCCCGAATCTCGTCGACCTCCGCGCGCAGCACCGCCGGGTCCGTCGCCGTGGTATCCGTGAACCGGGCGAGTCCGCCGGCCAGTTGCTCCGCCACCTCCGCGTCCGACCGGGCCGCCAGCACCGCCTTGCCGTTCGCCGACGCGTGCACCGGCAGGACCTGACCCAGCGGCAGGATGATCCGCACCGGCTGGCCGGTCTCCAACCGCTCGACGAGCACGACCCGTTCACCCTCCGGCACCGCCAGGTGGACCGTCTCGTCCGTACGCGCCCGCAGCTCCTCCATCACCGGCACCGCGGCGTCCCGCAGCCCCAACTCGCCGGTGGCGCGGCGACCCACGTGCAGCGCCTTGGCGGTCACCTGCCAGCGGGTCGGGCGCCCCTCGGCGGGACGTATCCAACCCGCCTCGTGCAGCGTGACGAGCGTGCGCTGCACCGAACTCTTCGGCAGCTCCATCGCGCGCGCCAGGTCGGCGACGCCGATCGGCTGACGCTCGGCCACCTCCTCCAGCGCGCGCAGCGCGTTCCGCACGTTCTGCACCGTTGACTCCCTCCAGGGGCCAGCCCTACGCTCCTCGTGCCTTGAGACGGTACAGCGTGCCACCAGACGGCACAACCCTCCAGGGAAGGGACCGCTCACATGAACTCCCCACTACGACAGGCCAGTTCGCTCCCCTCCACCGGCCGCCACTTCCTCCAGATCCCGGGCCCCACCAACGTCCCCGACCCGGTGTTGCGCGCGCTCGCCGCGCCCACCATCGACCACCGGGGGCCCGCCTTCGCCGAGTTGGCGCGGCGCGTCGTGACCCGCCTCGGCCCGGTCTTCGGCACGACCGGACCGATCGCCCTCTACCCCAGCTCGGGCACCGGAGCCTGGGAGGCCGCCCTGGTCAACACGCTCAGCCCCGGCGACCGCGTGCTGTGCTTCGAGACCGGCCACTTCGCGGTGCTCTGGCAGGAACTGGCCGAACGTCTCGGCCTCGACGTCGAACTCGTCCCCGGTGACTGGCGCCACGGCGCCGACCCCGCCACCCTCGCCGCCCGCCTCGCCCACGATCCGCAGCACCGCATCAAGGCCGTGTGCGTCGTCCACAACGAGACCTCCACCGGCGTCACCAGTCCCGTTCCCCTGCTGCGCCGGGCACTTGACGAGGCGGCGCATCCGGCGTTGTTCCTCGTCGACACCGTCTCCTCGCTCGGCTCCACCGACTACCGGCACGACGAGTGGGGCGTCGACGTCACCGTCGCCGGCTCGCAGAAGGGCCTGATGCTCCCACCGGGACTCGGCTTCAACGCCCTCGGCCCGCGCGCCCTCGAAGCCCACCGCACCGCCCGCCTGCCGCGCGCCTACTGGGACTGGGACCCCCTGCTCGACACCGCCGAACACGGCCGCTTCCCCTACACCCCCGCGACCAACCTGCTGTACGGCCTCGACGTCGCCCTCGACCTGCTGGCGGCGGAGGGCCTGCCGCAGGTCTTCGCCCGGCACGCGCGGCACGCCGCCGCGACCCGCGCCGCCGTCCGCGGCTGGGGCCTGACCGTGCTCTGCGCCGACCCGCGCGCCCACTCGTCCACCCTGACCGCCGTGCTGATGCCGGACGGCCAGGACGCCGACGCGCTCCGCGCCACCGTCCTCGACCGCTACGACATGTCGCTCGGCAACGGTCTCGGGCGGCTCGCCGGGCGGGTCTTCCGGATCGGGCACCTGGGGCAGCTGAGCGACCTGCACCTCGCCGGGGCGCTGGCCGGTGTCCAGATGGGCCTGGCCGCCCACGGCTTCCCGGCCGACCCGGCGGGACTCACCGCCGCCCTCGACGTGATGAGCGCCGCATGAACCACCTGGAGGACATGGACGACATGGACGAGCGGAACGTACCCCTCGTCGAAAGGCGTGCGCCTCGCCCACGCGCGGCCGAGCGAACGGGGGTGCCGGCATGAGCGCCGCCGGTGAGGCGCTGCGTCGTCGCCTCGTGCGCGACCTCGACGGGGCGGTGGCCTTCGACGACCACACCCGCCACCTGTACTCCCGCGACGCCAGCATGTACGCCATCACCCCGCTCGGCGTCGCCTTCCCGCGGCACGCCGAGGACGTCGCCGCCGCCGTGCGCGCCGCCGCGGCGCACGACGCCACCGTGACCGCCCGCGGTGCCGGCACCAGCCTCGCCGGGCAGACCGTCGGCGCCGGCCTGGTCCTCGACTTCTCCCGCCACCTCGACCGCATCACCGACCTCGACCCCACCGCCCGCACCGCCCGGGTCCAACCCGGCGTCGTGCAGGACCAGCTGAACCGCGCCGCCGCGGCGCACGGCCTCGTCTTCGGCCCGGACACCTCCACCAGCAACCGGGCCACCCTCGGCGGCATGCTCGGCAACAACTCCGCGGGCAGCGGCTCACTGCGGCACGGCATGACCATCGACCACGTCCTGGCGCTGGAGGTGGTCCTCTCCGACGGCACGACGACACGCCTCGGGCCCGTGAGCGAACCCGAACGCGCCCGCCGCGCCGCCCGCGCCACCCTGGACGGCCGCCTCCACCGCGAACTGCCCGCCCTCGCCGCGGCGCACGCGGACGCCATCGCCGCCGGCTACCCGGCCCACTGGCGCCGGGCCGGCGGCTACCGCCTGGACCGCCTGGCCGCCGACGCCGACGCCGGACGCCCCTTCGACCCGGCCCGTTTCCTGGTCGGCTCCGAGGGCACCCTCGCCCTCGTCACCGCGGCCGAGGTCCGGCTCGTCCCCCGGCCCGCCCACACCGTCTTCGCCGTCGGCCACTTCACCTCCGTCGGCGCCGCCGTCGAGGCCACCGGCGACGCCCTCGCCTGCGACCCGGCGGCAGTGGAGCTGATGGACCGCACCATCCTCGACCTCGCCCGCCGCAAGATCGAATACGCCTCGCTCGACGCCCTGTTGCACGGCACCCCCGAGGCCCTGCTCTTCGTCAGCCTCACCGGCGACGACGAGGACGAACTCCGCGGCCGACTGGCCGATCTGGCGGGCCGGTGGCGGCGCCACGGCCACGGCTACCACACCCTGATCGCCGAGACGCCCGCCGAGCAGGCCGCCCTGCTCACCGTCCGCAAGTCCTCCCTCGGTCTGCTGATGGCCGCCGGTTCGGGCACCGACCGACCGCTGGCCTTCGTCGAGGACACCGCCGTCGACCCCGCCCACCTGCCCGCCTACACCCGCCGCTTCAAGGAGATCCTCGACCGGCACGACATGACCGCCGGCTTCTACGGCCACGCCTCCGTCGGCTGCCTGCACATCCGCCCGTTCGTCGACCTCACCGACCCCGCGCGGGTCGCCGCCATGCGCGCCGTCGCCGAGGAGGTCCGCGACCTCGCCGCTGAGTACGGCGGAGCCAACTCCAGCGAGCACGGCGACGGGCTGGCCCGCAGCGAGTTCAACCGCCGGCTGTTCGGCGACGAGCTCTACGAGGCGATGCGGGCGGTGAAACGTCTCTTCGACCCCGACGCGCGCCTCAACCCCGGCAAGATCGTCGACGCCGGGCCGATGACCGACCACCTGCGCGATCCGGCCCTGCCTCCGGCCCCCGGGCTACGCACCCGCCTGGACTTCGCCGACACCGGCGGGATGCGCGGCGCCGCCGACCGGTGCATGAACATCGGACTGTGCCGCAAGGACGCGCACGGCACCATGTGCCCCTCCTACATGGCGACCCGAGAGGAGCAGCACGCCACCCGGGGACGCGCCGGCGCCCTCGTCAAAGCCCTGTCCGCGGCCGACCCCAGGGCCGCGCTCGGGGACGACCGCCTGCACGAGGCCCTCGACCTGTGCCTGATGTGCAAGGCGTGCCGGAGCGAGTGCCCGCTCGGCGTCGACCTGGCCGCCCTCAAGGCGGAGGCCCTCTCGCACCGCCACGACCTGCACGGCGTCCCGCTGCGCAGCCGGCTCTTCGGCGCCATCCGGACGCTCAACCGCCTCGGCTCCGCCCTCGCCCCCCTCCCCGCCCTGCTCGACCACGCCCCCGGCGCCCGGCGCCTGTTGGCTCGGCGGCTCGGCCTCGCCGCCGACCGCCCGCTCCCGCTCCCCCTCCGCGGCAACCTCGTCCGCTGGCACCGGCACCGCGTCGGGCCCGGCCACCAGGCACCGTGGGGAACCGTCACCTTCCTCGCCGACTCCTTCACCACCTACACCGAGCCGGCGGTCGGCCGGGCCGCCGTCGAACTCCTCGAACGCGCCGGCTGGGCGGTCCGGTTGGAAAGCCGCGGCTGCTGCGGCCGCGCCGCCTACTCCAAGGGCCTGCTCGACCGTGCCGCGGCGGCCTCGCTCGCGCTCACCCGTCGGCTGGCCGCCACGGACGGCCCGATCACCGGATGCGAACCCTCCTGCCTCCTCACTCTCCGCGACGAGCACCTCCGCCTGCATCCGGACGTCCCGGAGGTCCGCCAGGTCGCCGCGCGCGTCCGGCAGACCGAGGAACTCCTCACCGAGGCGATCGACGCCGGGCGGCTCCACCTGCGCCCCGACAACCCCTACGCCGGGCGCCGCATCGTCTACCACGGGCACTGCCACCAGAAGGCGGAGGTCGGCACCGCCGCCACGGTGGCCCTGCTGCGCCGCATCCCCGGCGCCCAGGTCGCCGAACTGGACGCCGGCTGCTGCGGAATGGCGGGCTCCTTCGGCTTCGAGGCCGAGCACTACGCGTTGTCCCTGCGCATCGCCCGCGACCGCCTCGTTCCGGCACTCGCCGCCGAGCCCCCGACCACCGTCATCGCGGCCACCGGCGTCTCCTGCCGCCAGCAGATCGCCCACACCACGCACCGCGCCGCGCGCCACCCCCTCCAACTCGTACGGGACGCCCTCGCGGACGCGCCCGGCCACCGGCGCGAGGACGGGGGCGGTGACGGGGACGGGGACGAAGACGGGGGCGGGCCGGACGCGTGAGTCCGGTTGCGGGGAAGGAAGGCCGGTGGAGCCGGCTCGACGGTGCCGTCCCACCGATCGAGCCGCTCTGCCGCGGCCGAACGGGTGCCTTCCTCCGGAGCCGGCAACCGCGGGGAACCTGCCGTCGTCCTCAACAACGTCCCGTCTCAAGGAGGTTAAGCGGTGGGTACGCACGCCGACATCGTCACACCGCTGCCCGAACTGCTCGGGGACCACGCCCGTCGCCTCGGGGACAAGGTCTGCTTCCAGGACCGGTTCAGGCGGGTGACGTACCGGGAGCTGGCGGGCAGGACCGCACGGCTGGCCGGTCACCTGGTGGGACTCGGCGTGGCGCGCGGTGACCGGGTGGCCGTACTGCTCGGCAACCGCGTCGAGGCGGTCGAGGGCCTGCTCGCCGTCACCCGGGCGAGCGGCGTGGGCGTGCCCCTGGACCCCGGCAGCTCCGAGGCTGAGCTGACCCGCCTGCTGGACGACAGCGGGGCACGGGTCCTGCTCACCGACGACGCCTGCCTGACGCGGCGGCGCACGCTGTCGTCGCGGCCCGGGCTGACGGTGGTGGTGGCCGCGGGCGGCGACGACGAGGACGGGGCGGCGGGCTCGCCTTCGTCCGCGGGCGTCGCGGAGCCGGCCGTCGGCCGGCCCGCCGCGACGTCCCCGGACGGCGCGCTGCGGTACGAGGAGTTGGCGGGCACCGAGCCGCGGACCCCGGCCCGGGACGATCTCGGACTGGACGAGGTGGCCTGGCTGCTCTACACCTCGGGCTCCTCCGGCGTGCCCAAGGGCGTCCTGTCCACCCAGCGCAACCGCCTCTCGCCGGTCGCGACGGGCCTCGTCGGCGTCCTGGGCCTGTCCGAACGGGACCGCGTGCTGTGGCCGTTGCCGCTCCATCACGCGATGAGCCAGGTGGTGTGCTTCCTCGGGGTGACCGTAGTGGGGGCGAGCGCGGTGCTGCTGCCCCGGTTCACGGTGGCGGGCGTGCTCGCCGAACTGCGGCGCGGGGACGCCCCGTTCACCCTGCTCGGCGGGGTTCCGACCACGCATGCGGCGCTGCTCGACGCGGTCCGGGACGAGCCGGGCGGCGGGGACGGCGTCGGCCTCGGCGCCCCCGCGCTGCGGGGCTGCGTCAGCGCGGGGGCCGCGGCGGGGCCCGGGTTCCGCGAGTCCTTCGAGGCGATCTGCCGCGTCCCCTATCTGGAGCACTACGGCAGTACGGAGGCGGGCCCGGTCACCATGACGGCGCCGGGCGAGGCGCCGGCCTCCGGGGCGTGCGGCCGGGTGCTGCCCGGCACCCGGGTCCGGGTCGGCGGCCCCGACGGTCGGGACACGGGCGAGGGCGAGTTGTGGGTCAACGGGCCCGGGATCATGGCTGGTTACCACGGCAGGCCGGAAGCCACCGCCGAGGTGCTGCGCGACGGCTGGTTCCGCACGGGTGACCTGGTCAGGATCGACGCCTCCGGTGAACTGGTGGTCACCGGCCGGGCGAGCGACCTGATCATCCGGGGCGGGGTGAACGTCCACCCTTCGGAAGTGGAGGCGGTGCTGCGGCGGCTCCCGGGGGTCGCGGACGCCGCCGTGGCCGGACGCCCGCACCCGCTCTTCGGGGAGGTGCCGATCGGCTATCTGGTCGCCGGGCCCGGTGCCGGCGCATGGGACAGGGGTCGCATCCTCGCCGCCTGTCGCGCGGAACTGTCCGGCGTCAAGGTGCCGGTCGAGCTGTTCGAGGTGGCGGCCGTGCCCCGTACCGCCGCCGGCAAGGTCCTGCGGCGCGAACTCGCCGACCTGCCCGCGCGGGCGCTGGCCGGGCCGGACGCCGGGAATCCGCCGGAGGACCTGCTGGCCCTGGTGCGGAGCGAGGTGGCCGCGGTGCTCGGCTGTCCGCCTCGGGCGGTGGAGCCCGGCACCGCGCTGCGCGACCTGGGCATGGACTCCCTGACGGCGACGGTACTGCGGGAGCGGTTGTCGGCGGTGACCGGCCTACGGCTCTCCGAGGCCGTCGCCTTCGACTTCCCCACGGCCGCCGCGCTCGCCGCCCACCTGGGGGAACGGGACGCCGCCGGGCCGACCGCCGCCGGGCCGCTGACCGGCAGCGCGGCCCGGTCGGACGACGATCCGGTGGTGATCGTGGGGATGGCGTGCCGCTATCCCGGGGACGTGACCTCTCCCGAGGAACTGTGGCGGCTGGTGGCCGAAGGCAGGGACGCCATCGGCCCGTTCCCCACCGACCGGGGGTGGGACACCCGGGCGCTGTACGACCCGGACCCCGGACGGCCCGGCCGGACGTACGTGCGCGAGGGCGGTTTCCTCTCCGGTGCGGACCGCTTCGACCCCGGCTTCTTCGGCATCTCGCCCCGCGAGGCGCTGGCCATGGACCCGCAGCACCGGCTGCTGCTCGAAGTGGCGTGGGAGTCCTTCGAGCACGCCGGTCTCGTCCCCGCCACCCTGCGCGGCTCGGCGACCGGGGTGTACGTCGGGCTGATGTACAGCGACTACGCCCGCCGCCTGACGAGGACGCCCGAGCACGTCGAGGGGTACCTCGGCCTCGGCAACGCCGGGAGCGTCGCCTCGGGGCGCATCGCCTACGCCTTCGGCCTCGAAGGCCCGGCCCTCACCGTGGACACGGCGTGTTCCTCGTCCCTGGTGGCCCTGCACCTGGCGGCGCAGGCGTTGCGGCGCGGTGAGTGCGCCTTCGCGTTGGCCGGCGGCGCCACGGTCATGTCGGGGCCCTCGTCGTTCGTGGAGTTCAGTCGCCAGCGGGCGCTGGCACCGGACGGCCGGTGCAAGGCGTTCGGCGCGTCCGCCGACGGCACCGGGTGGGCCGAGGGCGCCGGCATGCTGCTGCTGAGCCGGTTGTCGGAGGCCCGCCGCGCCGGGCTTCCGGTGCTGGCCGTGGTGCGCGGCTCGGCGGTGAACCAGGACGGGGCGAGCAACGGGCTGACCGCACCGCACGGACCGGCGCAGCAGCGGGTGATCCGACAGGCACTCGCCGACGCGGGGCTGGCCCCCGGGGACGTCGACGCGGTGGAGGCGCACGGCACCGGCACCCGGCTCGGGGACGTCATCGAGGCGGAGGCGTTCTTCGCGACGTACGGGCGCGGGGCTCGGCAACGTCCCCTCCGACTGGGCTCGGTGAAGTCGAACCTCGGTCACGCCCAGGCCGCCGCCGGAGTGGCCGGCGTGATCAAAATGGTGCAGGCGATGCGGTACGGCGTGCTGCCGCGGACGCTGCACGCCGACGAGCCGACCCCGCGCGTCGACTGGTCGTCGGGGCGGATCGCGCTGCTGACGCGGGCGGTGGAGTGGCCCGCGACGGACCGCCGGCGCCGGGCGGGGGTGTCCTCCTTCGGCATCAGCGGCACCAACGCCCATGTGGTGCTCGAAGAGCCACCGGCCGACGGAGCGGCCGCACTGCCCGCCACGGTGGACGGCGGGGCCGCGAGCGACCGGGCCGCGCGCGGGACGGTGCGGGAGGGTGCGCCGCGCCCCCGACGGGCCGCGGTGGCCCTAGTGGTGTCGGCCAGGACCGTGCCGGGGTTGCGGGCCCAGGCACGACGGCTGCACGACCACGTGGACGCCGCCCCCGATGCGTCCCTGGTGGACCTCGGGCACTCGCTCGCCACCACGCGGGCAGCCTTCGCGCACCGGGCCGTGGTGGTGGCCCGGAACCGTGCCGAACTGCTCGGCGCCCTGCGGGCCGTGGCGCAGGAGGACGACGGCGGCCGGCCCGGGGTCCACACGGGCACGTCCCGCCCTCTCGGCCCGCCGGCCCTGCTTTTCACCGGCCAGGGCAGTCAACGCGCCGGCACGGGCCGTGAACTGTACGCGTCGCGGGAGCTGCACCCGGCCTTCGCCCGTTCGCTGGACGAGTGCGCCGCCCTGCTCGACCCGCTGCTGCCGGTGCCCCTGCGGGAGGTCATGTTCGCCGGGCCCGGTACGGCGGCGGGCGGGCTGCTGGCGACGACCCGGTTCGCGCAGCCGGCGCTGTTCGCCCTGGAGACGGCCCTGTTCCGGCAGTTCGAGTCCTGGGGGGTGCGCCCCGGCGCGGTGGCCGGGCACTCGGTGGGTGAGGTGACGGCGGCCCATGTCGCCGGGGTGTTGTCCCTCGCGGACGCGTGCACGCTCGTGGCGGCCCGGGGCCGGCTGATGGACGCGCTGCCGGCGGGCGGCACGATGGCGGCGGTGGCCGCCGGCGCGGACGAGGTGGCCGCCCACCTGGCCGGGACCGGGCGTGCGGTGGAGATCGCCGCGATCAACGGGCCCGCCTCGGTGGTCGTCTCCGGCGACGAGGCCGCGGTGCGGGAGACCGCCGCGTACTTCCGGCAGCGGGGCCGTTCGGTGACGCCGCTGCAGGTCGGTCACGCCTTCCACTCCGCCCGGATGGAACCCGTGCTGGCGGACTTCGCGGACGTGGTCCGGCGGCTGTCGTTCGCCGCGCCGCGGCTGCCGCTGCTCACCGCCGTGGCGGGCCGGGCGGCCACCGACGCGGAGCTGTGCACCCCGGAGTTCTGGGTGGACCACGTCCGCCGCCCGGTGCGCTTCGCCGACACGGTGGCGCACCTGGCGGAGCGCGGCGCGGCACACTACGTCGAGTTGGGGCCGGACGGCGTGCTCACCGGCCTGGTGCGGGACTGCCTCGCCGCGTCCGGCCCCTCCCCGGCCGACCCGGGCACGGACGGGAACGGGGACGGGGCGGGCGGCGAACGGGGAGCGGCGCCACTGGTCCTGCCGACCCTGCGCAGGACGCGGCCCGAGCCGGACGCCCTGCTCGACGCGCTGGCCGCGCTGCACGCCCACGGCGTGCCCGTCGACTGGCGGGCCATCTTCGCCGGCCGCGGCGGGCGGCGCGTCGCCCTGCCCACGTACGCCTTCCAACGCCGCCGGTACTGGCTGAACGCCACCCCGGAACAACCACCCGCCTCCCCTACGGCCGAGCCCGCCCACCCGTTCCTGGGGTCGTGCACCCGCACCGCCGACGACGGCGGGTTGCTGCTGAGCGGGCTGCTCTCGGTGTCCGACCAGCCGTGGCTCGCCGACCACGTGGTGGCCGGCCAGGTCCTGCTGCCGGCGACCGCCTTCGTCGACATGGCCCTGCGCGCCGGCGAGTTGGTGGGCGCGGCCCTGCTGGACGAGCTCGTCCTGACCGCGCCGCTGCCCCTGCCCCCGGAAGGCGCCGTCGCGTTGCAGGTGAAGGTGGCGGGGGCGGACGACGCGGGCCGGCGGGCCGTGTTCTTCCACTCCCGGCCGCCCGCCGCGGCGGGCGCGGAGCCCTGGCTCCGGAACGCCGTCGGCACGCTGTCGCCGGCGCCGCCCGCGGACGAGGAAGCGACCGCCGCCGGCAGCGACGGCATGCCCCGGCCGCACGCGCCCTGGCCGCCGGAGGCGGCGGTGCCCCTGCCCACCGGCGGTCCGGAACACGGCCCCTACGAGCAACTGGCCGCCGACGGGCTGCGGTACGGTCCCGCCTTCCGGGGCATGCACGCCGCCTGGCGGCACGGCGAGGAGCTGTACGCCGACGTCACGCTGCCCGAAGCGGCCCTGGCACCACGCCCGGAGGCGGACGCCCCGCAGTTCGTCCTGCACCCCGCACTGCTCGACGCGGCGCTGCACGCCCTGGCCCTGGACGGCCTCGCCACCCACCGTTCCTGGGCGGCCGATCCGGCGGCCGGCGGGCTGTCCCTGCCGTTCGCCTTCAGCCACGTGCGCGTGCACACCAGTGGCGCACGGCACTTGCGGGTGCGGGTGGCCCCCGGGCCCGACGGGCACACCGGAGTGGAGCTGACCGACGGGTCGGGCGCACCGGTGGCGACGATCCGTTCGCTGACCCTCCGGCCCCTGCCGCCTACCGTCTCGCCGACAACGGCGGACACGGTCACCGGCGCCCGCCACGAGACGACCACCGGCGCGCTCCACCGGACGGCCTGGATGCCGCTGCCCGAGCCGCCCGCCCCAGGGTCGACACCCCGCTGGGGGGTTCTGGGCACGGCGGGCACACCGCTGGTGGACGCCCTCGCGCCGCCGGGCTCCGGCGTCCCGGTGTACCGCGACCCAGCGGCGTGCGACGCGTCGTCGGCCGTCGTCGTGGCACCGTGCCCGCCACCCGACGCGGCCGGCGACGCGCACGACCGGGCCGCCGGCTTGCTGCGGGCGGCGAACTGGGCGCTGGGCCTGGTGCAGCAGTGGCTCGCCGAACCCCGCCTGTCCCGCTCCCGGCTCGTCCTCGTGACCTGGTGTGCCGTCACTTCGACCGACGCCGGTCTCCCCACGGACGGCGCCGCCGGTCACGGGGAGAGCGGCCGGTCCGGCGGGGCGGCGCGTGTGCTGTCCCACGCACCGGTGTGGGGCCTGGTCCGCTCGGCCCTGCGCGAGAACCCGGGCCGCTTCGCCCTGATCGACGTGGACGAACACCCCGACTCCTGGGGTGCGGTGCCCGCCCTGCTCGCCGCCTCGGTACCGGAGGCGGCCGTGCGCCGGGGAACGCCGTACGTGCCGAAGCTCGTGCCGCTGCCCGGGGCGGCGTCGCCACCGCGGGAACGACGGCCGCTCGACCCGCAGGGCACCGTCCTGGTCACCGGCGGCACCGGTTCCCTGGGCAGGTTGGTGGCGCGGCACCTGGTCACCGCCCACGGCGTCCGCCACCTGCTGCTCGCCGGCCGCCGTGGGCCGGACGCGCCCGGGGCCCGGGAACTCGTCGCGGAGCTGCGCGAGGCGGGCGCCCAGGTGACCGTGCGCGCCTGTGACGTCGCGGACCGGACCGCGCTCGGCGCGCTGCTCGACGCGGTACCGGCGGCCCACCCGCTGACCGGCGTCGTGCACACCGCGGGGGTGCTGGACGACGGCGTCGTCACGGCGCTCACCACCGACCGTCTGCGCCGGGTGCTGCGCCCCAAGGCGGACGCCGCCCTCGCGCTGCACGAACTGACCCTCGGCCACGACTTGGCCGTGTTCGCGCTGTTCTCCTCGGTGGCGGGCGTCCTCGGCTCCGCCGGCCAGGCCAACTACGCCGCGGCCAACTGCGTGCTGGACGCCCTGGCACGACACCGCGGTCGGCTCGGACTGGCCGGCACGTCGATCGCCTGGGGACCCTGGCACCAGGACGACGGCATGATGGCGCACCTCGACGAAGCAGACCGGCAGCGGATGGCCCGTTCCGGGTTCGTCCCGCTCGGACCGGACGAGGGCCTGGCCCTCTTCGACGCCGCCGTGGCCGGTGCCGAACCGGTGGTGGTGGCCGCCCGCCTCGCCCCGGCCGCCGACGCGGGAGACGGGGAGGGCGGCGGAGTCGGGGGCGGCGACCGACTCGGCCGGGCATCCGCGGTCGCTTCCCCCGGCGAGCGGGCCGGGACGCTGCTCACCCGGGTCCGGACCCTGGCCGCCCGCGTCCTGGGCCACGCGGAGGACGCGAGCGAGATCGACGCGGACGCCCTGCTCGCGGACCTGGGACTGGACTCCCTGGCCGCGGTCGAACTGCGCAACGAACTCGCGACATGGACGGGACTGGCACTGCCGTCCACGCTGCTCTTCGACTTCCCGACGCCGCGCGCGCTCGCCACCGAGCTGACGCGGCGGTACGCCGCCGAGGCACCGTCCGTGGGCACGACGTCCGACGCCCCGGACCGGCCCGCGGCCACCGGCCCCGCGGACGCTCCGAACACCACGGACGCTCCGGACACCGCCTACGCCCCGGACTTCCTGGGCGCGCTCTTCCGTGCCGCCTGTGCCCGGGAACGGAGTTGGGACGGCATGGCGCTCCTCACCGTCGCCGCGCGCCTGCGCCCCGTCTTCGACCGGACCGGGGCGCCCGCGGCGGGGCACGAACCCGTCGTGCTCGCGGCGGGCGGCACGGGCGCCGGGCTGGTCTGCTCCCCCGCGCTCAGCGCGCTGTCCGGACCGCAGGAGTACGCGCGCCTCGGCGCCGGGCTGCGCGGACTGCGGCCGGTTTCCGCCGTACGGCACCCGGGATTCGAACCCCAGGAGGCACTGCCCGCCACACTGGACGCTCTCGTCACCGCCCAGGCCGTCGCCGTCCGCACGGCTGCGGCCGACGGCCCCCTCGTACTGGTGGGGCGATCGGCCGGCGGCTGGGTGGCCCATGCCGTCGCCGAGCGCCTGGCGTCCGAGGGCACCGCCCCCGCGGCCGTCGTCCTGCTGGACACCTATCCCCCAGGCCACGGCGACCGGGGTGCGGCGCTCTCCACCATGACGTCGGACATGCTGCGCCGGGCGGCGGAGTTCGCCGCTGCCAGCCCCTACCGACTCACCGCCATGGCCGGATACTTCGATCTCTTCAGCGGCTGGAAACCCACCCCGCTCACCTGTCCCACCCTGTACGTACGGGCCCGCGACCTCCTGCCCGGCGCCGAACCCGCCCCGGACTGGAGCCTGCCGCACGCCGAGGTCACCGTCCCCGGCGACCACTTCACCATGTTGGAGGCACACGCCCGCACCACCGCACGCGCCATCCACCAGTGGCTTTGCGCCAACTCGCGCTGAGGACGCCCGGGGAGGGACGGGGCGCGGGCGCCCCTCGGCAGCCTTCTGCACCCGGCGTCGGCACAGTGCTTCCACACGCACTCAACGCTCAGCGACCCGCGCCCCCGACACGCCCCGAATCAGCCGCTGAACGTCCCCTCATCAGCATCGGAGCGGCCGGTGCTCGGTACCCTCGACGTACGACCACGGGAGGTAACAAGATGACTGCTCGTCCCCACCTGTTAGCCCGCATCACGGCCTTTCTGCTGCGCGGACGCCGCGCCCGCCTCGATCACCCCGACGCGCACCGGAACGCCCGGCCGGACCAGCACGCTGGCCTCGCCATGCACTACCGCCCCAGCACTTCAACGACCATCCCCGGCAACACGAACCCCCTGAACTGACCACGGGCAAGGTACGGGCGCGGTGCCCCCGGACGCCGGCGACGAGGCCGGACCGGGGCACCGGGGCACCGCGCTCACGGGGCGTCGGGCGTGGAGTTCCGAGCCGGCCGCTTGCCCTTGAAGACGTCGACGCGGCTGTAGCGCGGCAGGTTCGTCGGCAGACCCATCACGTGATAGCCCTGGCCACCGTTGTCGAGCCGGGTGCTTCCCGGCTCTCCGTCGGAGACCCAGGAGAAGGTGATCGCGAATCGCACGTCCTGCGCGACGTGCTTCACGTTGAAGACGAACTGCTCCGGATCCCCGGACGAGACCTTGAACGGGAAGTTCCGGCTCTTGACGACCCCTCCCTGGCCAGTGCGCGCCACGGTCGGCCGGACGGACACCGGGTCGGTTCCCAGGTCGACGTCGAAGGCCCGCTCGTCCATTCCTCCACCGCACTCGGCATCGACGACCGAGCCTCGGGCGGGGAGCGGGCGGGCGGACAGCACGGAGACCTTCGCGCCCGTGAGGACGATCGCCTGACTCGTTTTGGCCTGCACGGTGACATTGACCGACGGCCAGGCATCGGCGGTCGGAATCAGTACGCCGCCGTGATCGACCGTCTGTGGATGCGCGCGCAGCTCGTCCAGTCGGGCGTTCAGGTACTTCGGCGTGCACCCTTCGACGGCGGGGGCGTAGGCCACCAGTTCCGGCGGGTCCGACATCTCCTCTCGTAGCCAGTCCCAACCACCCTGGACGAGGAGGGCCACCAAGCCGGTCACGACCGTCACGAAGGCGCCGATCCACAGTTTCCTGTCCCGCAATGACGTGCCGTCACGTTCCGGTGCGTCCGGCCGTGCGCCCTGCGGTGCGTCCGGCCGTGCGGCGGGCAACTCCCTCGATCTCGCAAGGCGAGCCCTACGCATGGCCGTGCCGCTGCGTCCGCGCCTGTTCCGTGGTGTTGCCACACTTCCCCCTCGTCCACGAGGACGTTGCTGCTGCTCGCTCGTCCTCGGCCCCCGAACTGCCGCTCATCGCACGGGACTCGGGTCCACCACGCCGCCCGCCACGAGCGCCCGCGGGCTTGCCCCCAGGCACACCGTGAGGTGGCGGACGACGTCGTCGAGAGGACGATCCGGACCGGGCTTCCCGCCGATGATGACCAAGATCTTAGTGCGGTTGTTCGCCCTCGGCACCGCCGGCGGCCCTGCCGGGGTGGGTCGTCCGGCGACGAGTCGGTCCGGCGCCCGTCTGCCCAGCTGTCGACCCGTGGTGTTGGGGTCGGGCGCTTCCCCGGATCGGCCGATGGCCGCGCTCGGCGTGCGGGACGGCAGGCCGTTGGTAAGGGTGAGTGGAAGGTGCAAGGTGGAAGGTACGGGTGCCACGGGTAGATCGACGCGGTGAGTCGAGATGGACGGTCCACGATGACAGTGGGGGGCAGGCCCGGACGGGAGCCGCGTTCGCGCTGGCGGCCGGTGAGCGCGCGCAGCGTCGCCGGCCAGGTGTTCCTCCTGCAATGGTTGATCGTCGTGCTGCTGGTGGTGTCTGCCACGGTGGTGCTGGTGTGGCAGACGCGCAGCGCGGGGGTGGAGGCCGCGCGCGGCAGGTCACTCGCGTGCGCCGTGGGCGTCGCGGACTCCGCCGACACGGTGGCGGCACTGCGGTCGGCCGACCCGACCGCCGTCCTACAGCCGGTGACCCAGCGCATCGGACCGGCCTGCGGCGTCGACTTCGTCACCGTGCTCGGTACGGACGGGATCCGCTACACCGACCCCATGCCGAGCCTGATCGGCAAGCGGGCCGCCGGCGACTTCCGTCGCGCACTGGCCGGCCAGTCGTACACCGAACGCTTCCGGGGAGCGCCCTCGGACGCGGTGCGAGCGGTGGTGCCCGTGCAGGACCGGTCCGGGAAGGTGGTGGGAATCGTCACCACCGGGGTGCAGGTCACGACGCTCTCGGCCGCTCTGGACCGCGTCCTGCCGATCGTGGCGGCGGGGGCCGTCGGCGCGCTGGCCCTGGCGACGGTGGGCGGGGTGTGGGTGAGCAGACGGTTGAGCCTGCAGACGCGCGGTTTGGGTCCGCGCGAGGTGACCCGGATGTACGAGCACCACGACGCGGTCCTGCATTCCGTGCGCGAGGGCGTGCTCGTCTTCGACGGCGAGCGGCGGCTGACGCTGGCCAACGACGAGGCGCGGCGCCTGTTGGCGCTGCCCGACGACGTCGAGGGCCGGCACCTCGACGAACTGTGCCTCCCGCAGTCCACCAGAGAACTGCTGTCCTCGGATCGGGTGGCCACCGACGAGGTGCACATGGCCGGTGACCGTCTCGTGGCGGTCAACCATCGCCCCACCGGCCGCTACGACGGCCCCGCCGGCACGGTGACGACGTTGCGCGACACCACGGAGTTGCAGGCCCTCGCCGGCCGGGCCGCGACGGCGGCGCAGCGGCTGGAGTTGATCTACGACGCCGCAGTGCGCGTCGGTACGACGCTGGACGTGGTGCGCACGGCCGAGGAACTGGCCCAGGTGGCGGTCGGCCGGTTCGCCGACGTGGTGACCGTGGACCTGCTCGACGCCGTCGTCAGCGGCGAGGAGCCGCCCCCCGGCACCCCGACGACGATGCGCCGCGTGGCCGTCGCCGGGGTCGCCTCGGGCGAAGCCCTGCACGAGGTCGGGGGTGCGGTGACCGTGGATCCGGCGACTCCGCAGGGACGCGGGTTGGCGTACCACCGGGCGATCCTCGTGCCGGACCTGGCCGCCTCGACGGACTGGCGGCACGGTGTCCCCGCGTTTGCGGAGCGCACCCTGCGGGCCGGGTTCCACTCCATGATCTCCGTTCCGCTGCGGGCGCGCGGCACGGTGTTGGGAACGGCGAACTTCTGGCGGCGCGGACCGCAGCCGTTCAGCGGCGAGGACGTGGACCCGGCCGAGGAACTGGTCGCCCGGGCCGCGGTGTGCGTCGACAACGCCCGCCGCTACACGCGCGAGCACGCCCTGGCCGTGGCGCTGCAGCGCAGCCTGTTGCCCGGCCGGCTGCCGCCGCAGAACGCCGTCGAGGCCGCCTACCGGTACCTGCCCGCGCAGGCAGGGGTGGGCGGTGACTGGTTCGACGTCATCCCGCTGCCCGGCGCGCGCGTCGCCCTCGTCGTCGGCGACGTCGTCGGACACGGCCTGCACGCCACGGCCACCATGGGCCGCCTGCGCACCGCGATCCACAACTTCAGCGCCCTGGACCAGTCACCCGAGGAACTGCTGGCGCACGTGGACGAACTCGTCGTCCGCATCGACCAGGACCCCGCCCCGGGCGCCGAGGCGGAACCCGTCACCGGCGCCACGCTGCTGTACGCCGTCTACGACTCCACCACGGGCGCCTGCGAAGTGGCCCGGGCCGGGCACGTGCCGCCCGTCCTGGTCCACCCCGACGGCACCGTGGAGGTCCTCGACGTACCGGCCAACCTCCCCCTGGGATGGGGCACCGCCCCCTTCGAAACCCACACCCGCACGCTGCAACCGGGCAGCAAACTGGTCCTCTACACCGACGGCCTGGTGGAGCGCCGCGACCTCGACGTCGACGACGGTCTGGAACGGCTGCGGCACGCGCTGGCCCGTCCGGGCCGCACCAGCGAGCAGACCTGCACCGACGTCTGCGCGGCGCTGCTGCCCGAGCATCCGCAGGACGACGTCGCACTGATGGTGGCCACCACGAGGTGCCTGGCGCCCGACCGCATCGCGCACTGGGACGTCGCCCCCGACCCTGCCGCCGTGGCGCCCGTCCGGGCCGCCTGCGTGCGCTGGATGACGCAGTGGGACCTCGGGGACGCCGCGTTCACCGCCGAGCTGATCCTCAGCGAACTGATCACCAACGCCATCCGCTACGGCGCCCCGCCCATCACCGTGCGTCTGCTCTACGACCGCGACCTGACCTGCGAGGTTTCCGACGCCAGCAGCACCGCACCGCACGTGCGCCGCGCCGCCGCGAGCGACGAGGGGGGCCGCGGCCTCTTCCTCGTCGCCCAACTCGCCGCGCACTGGGGCACCCGCTACACCGCCCACGGCAAGACCATCTGGACCGAACACACCCTCACCCCGTAGGCGTGACCGATCCACGGTCCTGCGCGTGCGTCAGGAAGTGCGGGCGACGTCCCAGGCCGCCTCGATCATCCGGAAGATCTCGTCCACCGCAGTGTCCGGGTCGGGCGCCTCACGGGCCAGCGAATAGGCGTCGATCACGAACCTCGCGATGGTCCGGCTGGCCGTCGGGGTCAGCGACGAGTCGGGGTCGGCGGCGATGGCCGTGGCCAGCGACTCGGCATGGCGCAGCCGCATCAACTCCTCGTACTCCCGCAGGGCGGGTGACGCCTCGATCATGCGCCAGATC
This sequence comes from Streptomyces lunalinharesii, assembly GCF_039532155.1. NCBI lineage: Bacteria > Bacillati > Actinomycetota > Actinomycetes > Kitasatosporales > Streptomycetaceae > Streptomyces > Streptomyces lunalinharesii. Next base: position 20,165 of record NZ_BAAARK010000046.1, on the reverse strand, counting down.
GGGGCGGCGCCGTCCGCCGTGCAGTGCCGCACCAGGGCCTGGATCTCGCGGCGCAGTGGAGGCAGGAGCGGCTCGTGCGGTGTGCGGGCGGTGACTGCCTCGGTGAGGCGTTGCTCGAAGTCGGTGTCCTGCTCGAAGACCAGGGCCTCCTTGGCGGCGAAGTGGGAGAAGAGCGTGGTCACGGCGACGTCGGCCTCGGCGGCCACCTCGCGGATGCCCACCGCGTCGTACCCGCGTTCCAGGAAGAGCCGCAGGGCGGTGTCGGCGATCTTCTGGCGGGTCGCGGCCTTCTTGCGTTCGCGGCGTCCGGGCGGCACGGTCATGCCCTCACGCTACCAAATACAAAGCAATAACCGTTTTGAAACGCTAACCGTTAGCACTATAGTCGCCGACATGAAGAGAGTGAGCTACGCCGAGTTCGGCGGTCCGGACGTCCTGCAACTCGTGGACGCCGAAGAACCCCATGCGGGCCCCGGACAGGTGCGCATCGCCGTACGGGCGGCGGGCGTGAACGCCATCGACTGGCGCCTGCGCGAAGGTCAGAAACTGACGGTCCGTCCGATCACGTTGCCCGCCGGGGTCGGGCAGGACGCGTCCGGGGTGGTGGACGAGGTCGGTGCGGGCGTCGAAGACGTCGAGGTCGGCGACCAGGTGTTCGGCGAGGGCGCCGCCACCTACGCCGAGTTCGCCGTGCTGTCCGCCTGGGCCCGCATGCCCGAGGGGCTGCCGTTCGAGGAGGCGGCCGGGTACCCCTCCGTGGTGGAGACCGCGCTGCGCATCATCCGCGAGGTCGGCGTGCAGCCCGGGCAGACACTGCTGGTCAGCGGCGCGTCCGGCGGCGTCGGTTCGACGGTGCTACAGATCGCCCGCGACCGCGGCATCACCACGATCGGCACGGCCGGCGGCGCGAACCAGGACTACCTGCGCGGCCTGGGCGCCCGCGCCACCACCTACGGCGAGGGCTGGGTGGAGCGGGTGCGCCGGCTCGGCCACGTCGACGCGGCCCTCGACCTGGCCGGCTCGGGCGTCCTCCGCGAACTCGTCCAACTGACCGGCGATCCGGACCGGGTCGTCTCCATCGCCGACCTCGGCGCACCGGAGTTCGGCGTCCGCTTCTCCGGCGTGGCCGGCAGCGTGCCGGACGCCCTCGCCACGGCCGTCGACCTCGTCTCGCGGGGAAGGCTCCACCTCCCGGTCGACGCGACGTACCCGCTCGCCGAGGCCGCGTCGGCGCACCGCGACAGTCAGGCCGGCCACACGCGCGGGCGCCGGATCATCGTCGTCTGAGTCGCCTCGCGCGCCGGCGAACGGTCCGGCGCGCACCGCAGTTTCGCAAGGCACCTGCCGGGCCCACCCGGCAGGTGCGCGAACCCAAGGCGAACCCAAGGGAGACCCATGCACACCCCTGTCACGATCATCGGTGCCGGCCTCGGCGGCCTCGTGCTGGCCCGCGTCCTGCGCGTCCACGGCATCCCGGTCACGGTCTACGAGGCGGATCCCTCCGCGACGGCGCGTCCGCAGGGCGGGATGCTCGACATCCACGAACGCAGCGGTCAACTCGCCCTCAGGGCAGCCGGGTTGACGGCGGAGTTCCGCAGCATCGTCCTGGCAGGCCGCCAAGCGATACGGCTCGTCGACCGGAACGGGACCGTCCTGTACGACAAGGCCGACGACGGCACGGGCACCAGCCCCGAGGTGCAGCGCGGCGAGCTGCGACAGCTACTGCTCGACGCGCTCCCCGCCGGCACCGTCAGATGGGACCACAAGGTCACCGGCGTCCGCGCCCGCATCGAGGGCCGCCACGAGGTGCTCTTCGCCAACGGCAGCACTGTGGTCACGGACCTGCTGGTGGGCGCGGACGGCGCGTGGTCACGAGTCCGGCCGCTGCTCTCCGACGCCTCCCCCGCCTACGTCGGCCGGTCGTTCGTCGAGACCCGGCTGCCCGACGCGGACGTCCGGCACCCGGCCACCGCGAAGGCGGTCGGCGATGGGACGCTCGTCGCCCTCGACCCGGACGGGCCGGGGAAGTGGCTCGTGGTGCACCGGGAACAGGACGGGACGCTGCACGCCCACGTCAGCGTCGCCAAGCCGCAGGACTGGTTCGCCACCGTCGACTTCGCCGATGCCGGCGCGGCCGCCGCCCGGATCGCGGCGGAGTACGCCGGCTGGGCACCGGAACTCACCGCCCTGATCACCGCGGGCGGCGCCGCGCCGGTCCTGCGCCCCCTCCACTCCCTGCCGATCGGGCACCGCTGGGACCGGGTGCCCGGCGTGACCCTGCTGGGCGACGCGGCCCACCTCTCGCCGCCGGACGGCGAAGGCGCCAACCTGGCCATGCAGGACGGCGCCGAACTCGGCCAGGCCCTCGCCACGCACCCCGACGACATCGAGGCCGCCCTCACCGCGTACGAACAGGCACTCTTCCCCCGCAGCGCCGCGGCCGGCGCCCGAGCCCCCCACCAACCCACGCCCCAGGAACTGATCGACTTCTTCACCCATGAGGAGCGGGCCGGATGAGCCATGCGTCGAGTGGGCGGGCGGGTGTGCGCGGGGAGCGTGCTTCTCGCGGCTCGCCTGGGCGTCGGGAACTATCGTCACGGGCATGGTCGAACACGATGCCCTGAGCGCCACCCGCGATGCCTACGACGCCGCTGCCGCCACCTATGCACAGCTGTTCCGTGACGAGTTGCGGGACCGGCCCCTGGACCGCGCGATGCTGGGTGCCTTCGCCGAGGTCGTCCGCGCGGGCGGCGGGGGCCAGGTCGCGGACCTGGGGTGCGGACCCGGCCATGTCACCGCCCATTTGCGGGAGTTGGGACTGACGGTCTTCGGCATGGACGCCTCGCCCAGCATGATCGAACTGGCTCGTGAGGCCCATCCGGGCCTGCCGTTCGACGTGGGCTCGATGACCGCGGTGGACGTCGCCGACGGCGGGCTGGCCGGCGTCCTCGCGCGGTGGTCCGTCATCCACACTCCGCCGCCGGAACTCCCCGCCGTCGTGGCGGAGTTCGGCCGCGTACTGGCGCCCGGCGGCCACCTCCTGATCGGCTTTTCGGCCACCGACGGCGCGTCCCACCCGACGCAGGAGTTCGATCACGCCGTCGCGCCGGCCTACCGGTGGGCGCCGGGCCACCTCGCCGCACTGCTGCGCGCGTCCGGGCTCGCCGAGGTGGCCCGGATGGTCCGCGAGCCCCAGCCCACCGACCGCCGGCAGTTCCAGGAGGTTCACCTGCTCGCCCGCAAGGCGTAGGAAGGGGCCGTTCGGCCGCACGGGCCGGTGCCCGTGCGGCCGTCACCGCTGCGGGTCGACGAGGACCTTCCCGGCGCGGCCGGCCGCCGGCCCCTTGACGTGCTCGGCGAGTTCGCCGAGTCCGATGCGCGTGCCGACGGCCGTGTGCAGGCGACCGCGGCGCAGGTCGGCGAAGACCGGCGCGAACAGTTCGGGCAGGTGCCGCCCGTCGTCCTTCTGGACGGTGTCGCGCAGGCGGAACAGCTCCACGCGGGCCCCGCCGCCACCGGTGAAGCAGTCCGCCGGGAGCGGCGTCCCCGACAGCAGGCCGTAGTGGACGAACGCGCCGTCGCCCGCCGTCAGCGCGAACACGTCGCCGCCCACGCCCCCACCGACGCAGTCGAAGGTGACGTCGGCGCCCCGCGGCCCGACCGCCGCCCGCAGCCGCTCGCGCCAGCCGGGCTCGTTCGTCGCGACCACGGCCCGCCATCGGGACGGATCCGCCACGCCCCGCCCCGGCGTGCCCCGCACGACCCCCACCGGGGTGACCCCGCGGTCGGCCAGGAGTTCCGCGAGGTGCCGGCCGATGGCCGACGTGGCCGCCGTGACCACGACGGTGCGCACGCCCGGCCCGCAGAACCGGTCGACCATCAGCCTGGCCGTCAGGGGGTTGATGTAGGCGAAGCAGGCGACCTCGTCGGGCACGTCGTCCGGCACCGGAACGCACCAGGAGTGGCCGAGCCGCTTGTACTGCTGCCAGTTCCCCGCCGAGCCGAGCGGCAGCACCCGCCGCCCCAGCGCACTGCCAGGCACTCCCGGCCCGACCGCGACGATCACACCGACGCCCTCGAACCCGGGGACCATCGGGAACGACGTCCGTGACCCGTACGCGCCCGAAACGCTGACCTCGTCGGACGGGTTGACGGTCGTCGCGAGCATGCGCACCACGACCTCTCCCGCGCCGGGATCGGCCGGCCCGTCGACGTCGCGGAGCGTCAGGACGTCGGCCAGTCGGCCGGGCGAGTCGGCAACGGCAGCCAGCACCAACAGCCTCCCTACCCGTGCACGCGTCGGCGCGATCCATCCTACGAGCGGTGCGGGGCGCTCCCGCGACGGGGACCCGTCCCGAGCCCGGCCGGTCCGGTGCCACGCGCGCCCCGCGGCCGCCCGCCCCCGGGGCGCGTTTCCCCGATCACAGCAGGGCCAGGTGCGCCTGCCCGTACCGGACCGCCACCGACTCCGCGGGGTGCGCCGAACCGAGCACCGGGTGCACGTTGGCTTCGAACACCACGCCGCCGTTCTCCACCCCGTGCTCAACTCCCGCTGGTGGCTTGGGACATCAAGTGCGGGGGCGGACGGGGGCGACGCCGTGTTCGCGGAGCGGGCCGACCTGCCAGCCGCGTTCCCGGCAGGCGTCGAGCAGGTACGGCAGCGCTCGCAGGGTGACGCGCCAGGAGCCCGTGGCGGAGGTGCAGTCGGAGTCGTGCAGCAGGATGGTGCCGCCGCCGTGCAGGTTGTGCAGGACGGTGTCCTGGACGGAGCGCGGAGTGGCCCGTTTGCGCCAGTCCGCTCCCCAGTTGGTCCACAGCACCGGATTCAGCCCGAGCCGGCGGCAGGCGAGGTGACTGGCCGTGGTCATCACCCCGTAAGGGGGCCTGAAGAACGTGGGCGCCCGGCCGGTGACGTCGGCGACGGCATCGCGGGCGCGCGCGAGGTCGCTCCAGGTGGCCTGGGGGCCGCGGAACGCCAGAGGACGGTGCTGCCATCCGTGCACGGCGAGTTCGTGACCGGCGGCGGCCATCTCCTTCGCCAGCCCGCGGGAGCGGTGCAGCATGGAGCCGAGCAGGAAGAAGGTGGCGCGGACCTCCTGCGCCTCGAGGACGCGGAGGAAGTGCGGGGTGGAGAGGTGGTCGGGGCCGTCGTCGAAGGTGAGCGCGATGTGGTCGGGTCGCCCCTGCCCGGCCAGGCGGGGCATGACCGTGTTGCGCAACGGTCCGAACGTGGAGATCGCCGGTGCGGCGTGCAGGGCGGCGAGTCCCGGCAGGACCGCGGCCGAGGCGAGCAGTGCGGTGCGGACCGGAGTCATCGGTCGTCTCCGTCCAAGTAGTGCGCGACGGTGGTGAAGCGGGCAGGGGACTTGGTGTACGCATAGGTCAGCGGGGCGGCCACGCCCAGCGAGACGGTGACCGCCGTGGTGGCGGCGGCCAGGACGAGCCGTCGCCGGCCGGCGGGGCGGGCAGCGGGCGCGGGGGCGGGGGCGGGCGGTGCCGCGCGGCGCCCCGTGCGGGCGGTGATGGCGGGCACCGGACCGCAGGCGGCTCGGTGCAGGGCGATCCCGGCCGCGCGCTGTGCCTGGCCGCGTGGTCCGTGCAACAGCTCGCCGAGCACGGGGCGCAGCTCGTCGGGTGTGCGGATCCAGGCCGCCAGCCCGCCCTCTTCCAGTGCCTGGGCGTTGGTGCGGCCGTGACCGGGGATGCACCGGTAGCTGGCCACCGGCAGCCCGGCGGCGAACGCCTCCAGTGAGGTCAGCCCACCGGCGTTCTGGACCAGCACGTCACAGGCGTGCATCAGGCCGGGCATGTCGTCCACCCATCCGAAGACGTGCGCGACGCCGTCCTGTCGCACGCGCTCGGCGAGGGCTCGATTGCGTCCGCACACCACCACCGGCTGGGCGACGCCCGTCGCCTGTATCTCGGCGGCGGCCTGCCGCACCGGTCCGACCCCCCACGATCCGGCGACCAGCAAGGCCAGCGGTGCCTGGTCGGGCAGGCCGAACCGGGCCCGGGCGGCGGCGCGTTGACCCGCGGTGGCAGGGCTGAAACGGGGGTCGGTGACGGGTCCGACGACCGTGACGGCGGCCGCGCCTTGGGCGTGTGCCTGGGCCGCGGGTACGGGGTGCACGGCCAGGTGCGCGTCGACGCCGGGGGCGATCCACAGGGCATGGACGGAGAAGTCGGTCAGGTAGGTGAAGACCGGCACCGTCAGCAGCCCGCGCTGCCGTAGCGCGCCGAGGACCTGACTGGCCCCCGGGTAGGTCGAGATGACTGCGGTCGTGTCCGGCGGAAGTGCCGCGAGGGTGCGCCGTTCGGCACTGCGCAACAGCGCCCGCCAGACGGCACCGGGGCGTGCGGCGCGCTCCGTGGCCTGGTAGAGGCGTTGGTAGCTCTCCGGCGCACGCGTCAGGAGACGGTGGTAGGCGCCGCACAGCAGCTTGCCCGCACGGGCCGGCAGGAGGTCGAGGAAGTCGTACCGGTCCACCTGGAAGCCGTGCCCGGCGAGCCGGGCGGCCAGTCCGTCGGCGGCCCCGTCGTGTCCGGCGCCGACGCTCGCGGAGAGGACGACGATGCGCTGGCGACCCGCACCCCGTCGTTGGGCAACGGGCAGCGCGGGAGGCGAACCCGGTGGGTGTTCGCGATGCTGGGGCACGGTCGATCAGCCTCCTGACGGACTACGGGGCACGGGCCGGGCACACGCCGGGCAGGCGGCACCACGGCAGGCCGAGGCCGCGCTTCGACGCGGATCAGGTTCATGACTGCATCGCGACGGCGCCGAGGCCGAAGCTACTACATGTTGTAGAGAGTGGGGAACGGGCCCCGTCCGGAGAAGCCGGGCGCGGCGCCCCGCAAGGGCCGGGGCAGACGTCGACGCCGTTCCGGCACGAGGGACGGGCCGATGCGCTCGCAGGATCGGGCGACGACGGGACCGGGGCCGGGGCCGGGGCCCGTACGCTCCCCGGAGCGGGAACGGCACGCCCTCCGCCCTGACGCGACGGGAGAGGCGTGCCGCACGGGTCCGGGCAGGCGGAGGCAGGGAGGTTCCGCGCCACCTACGAGCGGCGGCTTCCGTCCACCCCTCGGGCGCGGTCCACGCAACGGGCCGCCGCGTGAAGGCCGCGGTCGGCCGGCCACTCGCGCACGCTGTGGAGGTGCGCCGCACACCGCCTCCACTGCGCGTGGTCCAGTATCCGGTCGTTGTCGGAGGCAGCTTGGGCCAGGCTCGCGCAGCAGAGGGTGAGCAGGAGACCGCCCACCACGAACGGCAGCCGCCGGCGGGCGGGAGGCGGGGACAGCAGGGCCCGCACCCGCTGGGGCACCGCCCCGCCGGTGGCGGCCAGCGCCGGGGGGCGGGAGGCGCCGGCGGCGGCGAGTGCGGCGCGCCCGACGGCCTGCGCGACGACCCTGCGGTCGCCGACGCGTGCCGCGGCCTCCTCGTCGGCCCAACGCTCCAAGAGGAAGCCACCAGTGGCGGCCAGCGGCCGCAACAGCGGATTCAGCGCCGCGGCGAGCCCCCACAGCCCCTGGAAGACGTGGTGGCGGCCGCGCAGGTGCGCCCGCTCGTGTGCGAGCAGGGCCGCGCGCTCGTCGTCGTCCAGGCAGCGCAGCATCCCCCGGGACACCACGATCCGGCCCGGCGCCCCCGGCAGCGCGAAGGCCAGCGGGACCTCGTCGTCGACGACCGCCAGCTCCGTCTCCCCCGGCAGGTCGGCGCACTCCCGGCGCGCCCGCACCAGTCGGCGGAACAGACGGACGGCCGCCACGCCCGACGCGACGGCGCCGGCCGCCAACGCCAGGGCGCTTGCGACGGCGACGACGAGGTACACCGGGTCCTCGGCGCGCAGGACGGCGACGGACCAGTGGCCCTCCGCCGCGATCTCCGGGATCTGCGCCATGCCGGTGGAGGCCAGCAGCGCCAGCGAGCCGGCCCAGCCGACCGCCGTGACGAACGCGATGCACACCAGCGCCCAGGCAGCGGGGCGCGGGGGCAGGCGACGCGCGATCGGGGGCGCCAACGCGGCGAGTGCGACGGCGACGAGGAACGGGACGTAGACGCTGACCAGCACCGGGTCACCGCTTCCGGGGGGAGCGCCCGCTCTCGGCTGGTGGTTCGCCGTGTCCGGACAGCAGCTGTTGCAGCAGGTGCTCGTCCTGCGTGGACAGTTCCGAGACGAAACGGGCCAGCACCGCCTCCCGGTCGGAGCCGCCCGCCAACAGCGAATGCATGCGCTGGGCGGTGTGCGACGCCTCGTCCCGGGCCGGCTCGTAGGCGTACCCGCGGCCCTCGCGGTGCCGGACGACGGTTCCCTTGTCGTGCAGTCGGGAGAGGATGGTCATGACGGTCGTGTAGGCGAGCTCGCCCGGCAGTCGTTGCTGGGTCTCCCGCGCGGTCAGCGGGCCGGACGCGGCCCACAGCGTGGCGAGCACGTCGCTCTCCAGTTCACCGCGCGCCCGCCTGCCGGATGCCTGGCGGGCCTCCTCGTCGCCTGGGTTCACCACTGCTGCCTTCCTTCGCCATCCGTCCGCACAGGCTACTCGGCGCCCTTCGGCCGGTCCGCCAAGGGGAACCCGTACGCCCGCTCCGTCGTCTACAGTGCCGTGAAGCGTCTACACGGCTGTAGTCGAATGGCGGGCGCCGGTCGGCGGCCGTGCGCCACCAGGCGGCTCGGTGTACGCCCGCGGGCGTCGGACCGGATGCCGCCCGCGGAATCCCCCTCCCGCACGGCCCGCGCGGGCCGAGGACCGGACGGAGGTCCATGCACCACAAGATCCTGGTCGTCGAGGACGATCACGCACTGCGCGACGTGCTCCGCCGCGGCCTCGACGACGAGGGCTTCGCGCCCGTGCTCGCCGCCGACGGGGCCATGGCCCTGCGGCTGATCGCCCACGACGTCGACGCGGTCGTCCTGGACGTCGGACTGCCCGACGCGGACGGCCGCGACGTGTGCCAGGCGATGCGCGCCAACGGATTCGTCGCCCCGATCGTCTTCCTGACGGCCCGCCACCACCTGACCGACCGGCTGTCCGGGTTCTCCGCCGGAGGCGACGACTACCTGTCCAAGCCGTTCCATCTCGCCGAACTCGCCGCCCGGTTGCGGGCCGTGCTCAGACGCGCCGCACCGAACGCCGTGGCCAGGGCCGGGGACCTGGTGCTCGACGCGACCCGGCACACGGCCCGGGTCGGTGCCGCCGACGTCGAGCTGTCCCCCACGGAGTTCCGGCTGCTGGCGACCCTGGTGGCCGCCGGCGGCGACCTCGTCCGCCGGCGCGACCTGGTCCGGGCCGCCTGGCCGGACGGAGCCCAGGTCAGCGACAACACGGTGGACCAGTACGTGAGTCGGCTGCGCCGCAAACTGCGCGAGGCCCGCAGCGAACTGACCCTGCACACGGTGCGCGGCATCGGCAACCGGCTGTCATGACCGGACTCGTGCGTCGCCCGACCCCCCGCACCTTGCGCGGCCGGCTCTCGCTCGTGGCGCTGACCACCGCCGCGCTCCTGATGGCCGTGCTGACGGTGGTGTTCAACACCGCGGTGAACCGGCACCTGCGGCACCAGGCGGACAACGAACTGGGCAGCCGCTCGGCCGCCGTCGCCACGACCGTCGACACCAGCGGCCGCGGAGTGCGGATCGTGGAGACCGCCAACGACCGCCTCCTGGACGCGAACGTGTGGATCTACACCGGGACGCGCCTGCTGGAGAAGCCGCCGACGGCCACCGCCGACGGCACCCTGACCAGGGCCGCCGCGCGGCTCGCCGCGCGCGGGGGCGAGCGGTGCACGACGATCGAGGCCGAGGACCCGCGCCGCGTCCGCCTGTGTTCCCGACCCGTGTCCGGTCCGCACAGCGCCGCCACGGTCGTCACCGCCCTGGACCTCGCCCCGTACCGCAACTCGGCCGACACCCTGCTGCTGGGCTCCCTGGTCCTCGACGCCGTCATGCTCGCGTGCACCTACGCGCTGACCCGCCTGGCGGTGGGGCGGGCCCTGCGTCCGGTGCGCATCATGACCGACCAGGCCGCACAGTGGAGCGCCGTCGGCTCCGAGGAACGCTTCGGCACCAAGGGCCACCCGGCCGAACTGGCGCTGCTGGGCACGTCGTTGGACGCCCTGCTGGACCGCATAGGAGCCGTCCTGCGCCACGAGCAGCAGCTGACCGGCGAGCTGTCCCACGAACTGCGCACCCCGCTCGCCCGGATCGTCGCCGAACTCGACTGGTGGCGGTCCCGCCCCCGCTCCGCCGCCGAAACCCGTGCCACCCACGACGTCATCGCCGAGGCCGCCCAGTCCATGCGCGCCATCTGCGACACGCTGCTCGACGACGCCCGCGAAGGCGCACCGGGCGCCGCGCCCGCCCCGGGCATCGCAGTGGTCGTCCCCGTGCTGCACCGGCTGGTCGACGACGTCGACGGGCGGGGGCGGGTGACGGCCGCCGTCGAGGCCGCGGATCCGGCGCTGGCGGCCGGCGTGGCGCCCGCACTGCTGGCCCGCATCGTCAGCCCGCTGCTGGCCAACGCGGTCCGCTACGCCCGCTCCAGGGTGACCGTGTCCGTGCGGCCGTGGTCCGGCGGCGTGCGCATCGACGTCACGGACGACGGTCCGGGCGTGCCCGCGGCGTTCGTCGACGACCTCTTCCAGCCCGGCCGCCGGGCCGATGAGGACGACGGACACGACGGCGCGGGCCTCGGACTGCCGCTCGCCAGGCGGCTGGCCCGCGCCGTCGGCGGTGAGGTGTCCCACGACCCCACCCACCCGGCCGGGGCGCGCTTCCTGGCCGACCTGCCCGCCGGGTGACCCGTCGCCGGCTCCGCGCCGGCCGTCGGGAGCGGCGTGGCCGACGCGCCTCCGCAGCCGGTGGAGCGGTGGTTCAGTCGGCTCGCGGAGGGACCGGCTCCGGCACCGGCGCGGGCGCGACCCGGGTGGTGGTCCCGCGCTCCTGGACTTGCAGGAAGGCCATGAGGCCGAGCAGGACGGCGAGCAGCACCAGCGACGAGCCGGTGGTGCCGAGGTCCAGGCCACCCTTGGCGACCGGCTTGGTCAGGAAGTCGCCCGCGGTCGCGCCGAGCGGGCGGGTCAGGACGAAGGCCAGCCAGAACAGCAGGACGTTCGGCACCGCGGGCGCCTTCATCAGGACGACGAGTACGGCGAGCGCCCCGGTGACGAGCAGGGCGCCGCCGCCGTAGCCGAGGCCGGAGCTGTCGGACAGGAAGTCGCCCATGGAGGTGCCGAGGGTGTTGGAGACGAGGATCGCCGACCAGAACAGCGCCTCGCCGCGGAAGGTGACGATGTCCCGGATGCGGAACGTCATCCCGCTGAGCTTCCAGTACGCGAAGACGGCCAGCAGCACCGAGACCAGGATCGCCGCGCCGATCGGATAGCCGAGGCCCAGCCCCTGCGGTCCCCAACCGAGCGAGGTGGAGCCATTGGAGAGGTACGCGGCGCTGGCGTCGCGGTTCATGAAGTCGGACAGCGTGGTGCCGGCCGTGCTCGTCGACAGGATCACCGTCCAGTAGAAGAACGGGTTGTAGCGGCGGGAGCGGAGCTGGACGACCAGCGTCACCACGAAGATCAGGAACAGCGCGATCGTGGTGAGGAAGTAGCCCAGTTTCAGGGTCTGGGAGAAGAGGTCTCCGGCGGTCTCCCCCAGCGTGGTCGCGGCGATCTTCATGACCCAGAAGGCCAGGGTGACTTCGGGCAGCTTCTTCAGCACCGTCTTCGGCGTGCTCGTGACGTCGTGGTCGGCGAGGACTTGCGACTGCGGCAAGGTGGGGGCTCCTGGTGTGGTCGTGGCGGGGCGAACGCTCCGAAGTGCGGGCGAGCGCCCCGCGGGACGGGCGACCGCCGAGGGACGACCGCCGCATCCGACCTTGGCAGGGGCGGCATGAACGCATCCTGAACGCCTGCCGCCCGCTCCCCTCAGCCCGCGTTCCGCACGACCTGCTGAGGTGGCGTCACGTCCTTCCGCGTCACCGTCAGATACCCGACCAGGGCGAGGATGACGGCGAGGAACAGGGCGCTGGTGACGACGGTGCCCAGGCCCAGACCGCCGTCGCCGGTCGGTTGGGAGAGGTAGTCGCCGAGGGACGCGCCGAGCGGGCGGGTCAGGATGTAGGCGATCCAGAAGCTCCACACCGCGTCCAGCCCAAGCATGAAGTGGGCGAGGGCGACCGCGGCGATCGCCAGGCCGAACAGGACCGCGGAGAGCCAGTATCCGAGGGCCAGGCGTTCCGAGACCAGGTCCCCGGCCGCCGTGCCGAGGGCGAAGGTGAACAGCACGGCGAGCCAGTAGAAGGACTCGCGCCCGGTGGTGTCGATGTGGTGGATGGACAGCGTCCGCTCACGCCGGTACCAGACCGCGAAGACGATCGCCAGGACGAGGGCGAAGACGGTCGTGCTGGCCGCCAAGGGGACGCCCAGGTTGTCGGTGAGGTTGTCGCTGACCAGCGTGCCGACGACGCTGATCAGGGCGACGGCCAGCCAGTAGACGCCGGCGCGGTAGGAGCGGGTGCGGAACTGCAACACCAGGACGACGGCGAGCAGGGCGCTCATGAGAGCCGACACACCGGTCAGCCCGAGGCCGGCCTGGGCGTTGAGCAGGTCGGCCGCGGTCTCCCCGACCGTCGTGCACAGCACCTTGATGATCCAGAAGTAGAGGGTGACTTCGGGCACCTTGTTGCCCCGCAGCCGGCGGCCGAACGGCTCGGCAGCGCCGCCCGGCAGGCTCGGCGCGGGGGTGGGTGAGGTCTCGGATGTCATGAGGCCCGACCGTGCCACGGGCCACCTGAACGCATCCTGACTGCCGTGCGCCCCGGGCGGATGCGCACGACGGCTGGTCACGGCACCGCGGCCCCGTCCGCTCCTCCGCTCCTTCCCTACCGAACGTCGCCGCCGGACGGGGATCCGCCCTGCTGCTTCGCGACGTTCAAGGCCCACAACACCAAGGGCGCCTGTAGCGGTAGCCGGGCCAGGGCAGCAGCCTTCAAGGGTGCCGGGCGACGGCGCCAGTCGACGGCCATCTGCACGTTGGCCGGGAACACCGCGACGAAGAACCCGGCCGCGGCCAGGGCCGCCACGCGCCGCGTGCGCGGCAGCGCCACACCGGCGGCCAGGGCCAGTTCCACGGCCCCGCTCGCGTAGGTCCAGGCTCGGGGAGAGCCGGGCAGGGCGCGGGGAATCGTCCCATCGAACTGCTTGGGGACCAGGTAGTGGGCGGCCGCCGCCCCGGCCAGGAGTCCGGCGAGGTACCGGGGGGATCGAGCTGACAGTGCCATGGCGCCTCCTTGAGGAATTCCGTCACCTTACTCGCGAGTAAGACCATGTCAACGGCGAGGTGACGGCTCCGGCAACCACGGGCCGTAGGCGCCCGGGCGGACGGCATCGGCGGGGTCAACGCCCGGCGGTCCCGCCCCGGCTCAGCCTCCGTCGAGCACCGTCCGGATCACGTACCGGGCGTTGGTCGCCATCGCCGGATTCGTCGTCCGGTAGTACGGCAGCGCGATCAGCGCCTGTGAAAGCGCCCGGCCCCGGCCGCGGATCCAGGTCGCGTCGTCCACGCCCAGCGCCTTGCGGAAGACCTCCCTCGCACCGGCGGTCAGCAGGTTCCACGCGGGGAACAGGTCGCAGGCCGGATCCCCCGCTCCCAGGCATCCGAAGTCGATGACGGAGGTCAGCCTGCCGCCGTCCACCAGGACGTTGCCCGGCATGAGGTCGGCGTGCAGCCACACCGGCGGGCCGTCCCAGCCCGGGGTCCGCAGCGTGTCCTCCCACACCGCGGTGGCGGCATCGCAGTCCACGCCCTCCTGCGGAATCCGCCGCAGTTCTTCGATCGCCGACCGGGTCGCTGCGTCGAGCAGGGCAACCGGCCCGCCGCGGTGGGCCGGTGGCGCGCCGGGCAGGGTGATGCTCCGCATCGCCGCCACGAAGGCGGCCAGGTCCTCGGCCAGCAGGGCGGGTGCGCTCAGCGCTCCCGCCTCGGGGTGCTCGCCCGCGAGCCACCGGTACACCGACCACGGCCACGGGTACCCCTCGGCCGCCCGCCCGGCTCCGAGGACTTCCGGGACGGGCGCGGGCAGGCGGGGCGCGAGTCGCGGCAGCCACGCGCGTTCCCTCGCCACGTCGTCGGCCCCGCCCTCCACCAGCGGGAGCCGTACGACCAGGTCGTCGCCCAGCCGGTACATCGCGTTGACCGTGCCACCGGACGGAAGCCGCGCCACGGCCAGCCCCGCCCACTGCGGGAACTGCCCGGCGACCAGCCGCCGGACGAGGTCGTCGTCGATGGGATGCATGTCGGGGTGCATGTCGGTGTGCACGTTCCCTGCGCTCATGACACGTCATCCGATCTGCAACCGCCGAGGAACGTCAAACGCGTTTCGGGCCGGCCCGCCCTCTCGACGCCCACCAAGTCTGGATGAATGCTGAACATTGAGCGATCGTTGAAGGAACGTTCACCTCCGTTTCCTAGCGTTGCCGATGCAGTGATCACCGATCGACGGCTGAGTGGAGTGGGCATGTCGTTCCGCACGCGAGGCAAGGGCCGGATCTCTTCCTTATGCGCCAGGGCGGACGCGGCCCGTTGGCGGGCCGCGGTCACCGCCGGGGTGCTGGCGAGTGCGTCCGTGGTGGCACTGGGGGCGGCTTCCGCGGCGCCTCAGGAACCGGACGGGGCGGTGCGGGCCGCCGTGCAGGCGGCCCCGAAGACCGAATCGGCGCGCGGGCTCTGGCAGCCCCCGGCGCACCGGAACGACGGCCCCGGGGCTCCAGGGCCGGGCCCGGGGAAGCTCGACGCCGGCTTCGGCATCGAAGCGGTGTCGCCGGCGCAGTCCCGGAGTTCGTCGTACCCGTCGTACCTCGGCGGCGTCGACGTCACGTGGCGAGTGCCCACGGGGCGGGATCCGCACGACGGCCGGGACTGGATCGAGATCGTGGACGGCAACGGTCGGCGCGTCACGTGGGACTGGGCCTGCCGCACCGTCCACTGCGGCGCGAACGGCTCGACGTCGATCACGGCGAATCTGCGGCGGGACGCCGCGTACAAGGCCCTCTACTGGAGCGACCGGAGCCGGGGCGCCGAGGGCCGACTGCGGGCCGAGTTCGCGTTCCGAACCTGACGAGGGAGGCCCGGGACTGATGACGCCAGATGCGGACGGGGTCGTGGAGCCCGCAGGGCTCTCGTCGCCGGCGGCCAATGGGGCGGTCGTTCGCGTGCCCTGCGCTCTCCGCCCTCCCCGCCGGGGCGTTCCTAGAATGGCCGGGTGGAGAACATCGACGCGATCGCGGCGTTGCAGGATCCGGTGCGACGCCGCTTGTACGAGTACGTGGCGGCACAGGGCCGTGAGGTCGGCCGCAACGAGGCCGCCGAGGGGGCGGGGGTGGCGCGCACGCTCGCGGCGCACCACCTGGACAAGCTGACCGAGGTCGGGCTGTTGGAGAGCGGCAGCCGCCGTCTGACGGGTCGTTCGGGGCCGGGGGCGGGGCGCCCCGCCAAGGTGTACACGCGGGCGCGGGGCGAGCGGTCGGTGTCGCTACCCGCCCGCGACTACCGCACCGCCGCCGAGCTGCTCGCCGAGGCGGCCGAGGAGGCCGGGTTGGATGCCGGGCTGCGCGCGGCAGCGCGTCGCCGGGGGGCGGCCCTGCGCGGCTCGGCGGCACCCTGCGGCGGTCTCGAAGAGGCCGTGGAGATGCTGGCGGCCCGTGGTTACGAACCCCACGTGGAAGACCCGGAAGTTGGCGGCGGCACCGAGGGCGCCGAGCCGGCCGGGCGCGTCGTCAGGATGCGCAACTGCCCGTTCCATGCCGTCGCCGAAGGTTTTCCGCCGCTGGTCTGCGGCATGAACCTCGCGCTGCTGGAGGGGCTGTTCGGGACGGATGGTGCCGTTCGGGCCCGTATGGACGCCCGGCCCGGAGAGTGTTGCGTGGTGATCGAGAGTTCTAAAAACAATCTTCATTGACATAGAAAACCGGACCGTGCTGGGATGACGCCATGACCGCATCCACGCATGCCGCCGTCCACCTCGCCCAGCTCAACGTCGCCACGCTCCGCCACCCCCTCGACGACCCGCGTACCGCACCGTTCGTGGAACTGCTCGACCCGGTCAACGCCTCCGCCGACGACGCGCCCGGCTTCGTGTGGCGGCTCGTCGAGGAGGGCGCGGCCGACGCCACCGGCCTGCGCCCGGCGGGCGAGAACGTCATCGTCACCATGTCGGTGTGGGAGACCCAGGAGGCCCTGTGGGAGTTCACCTACCGCAGCGGGCACCTGGAGGCGATGCAGCGGCGCCGCGAATGGTTCGAACGGCACGTCGAGGCGCACCTGGTGCTCTGGTGGGTCCCCGCCGGCCACCTCCCGACCGTGGACGAGGCCATGGAGCGGCTGGCGGAACTGCGGGCGCACGGGCCGACCCACCGCGCGTTCACCTTCGCCTCCTCCTACACCGCCGCCGAGGCCGCCGAACACGCCCGGGCCGCGTCGTCGGCCGTGTAGGGACGCCAACCAGCGCCCGCGGCGGGGAACTCGGTGCGGCAGGGTTCCAGCGGTACGGCAGGGTTCCAGCGGTACGGGATCGGACTGCCGCACCACGGCGTCCCGTTCCCACGTTCCAGGCGGGTGGTGTTGCTCCAGCTCAGGGACGGTATGCGCATTCGCCCTTCCCGAATCGTCCGCCGCCCGTGGCGCCTGGGACGGGTCCACAGGCAAACTCGGGTCCGTCCGACCACATCGCGTCAGCGCACTGCGGCAGGCAGACGCCTGCGCCCGCGCGGCCCCTCGCGGTACGGACGACGAACGGGGCGACAACCGCCGTCCCGCCGAGCGCAACGGGTGGCGACGTGACGAGAACACCGCGTCCCACCTCGACGAGCACCATGGAGTGTCCGTGGCCTTACGGATAGCGATCACCGCCGAGCCGATACCTTCGCACGTGTCCGCGTTGGACTACGTCATCGGCCCGGCCGTCGAGCAGGGGCACCACGTCGTGCTCCACGCTCCCCCCATGTTTCGCCGCGAAGCCCCGCGACGCGGGGTGGAGTTCCAGCGCGCCGGAACCAACTGGACCTGCGATCCCCTCGTCCAGCAGACGGCGAGCGAGATCTGGCAGGGCTCGGGGAACTCACCCTTCAACCGGTACGCCTTCGGTCACCTCTGGCCGGAACAGGCCGAGGCGAAGGCCCGCGACCTGCTCGCCGCGTGGACGCGGGAACGCCCGGACCTGGTGATTGCCGAGTGCAGCGATCTCGGCGCCCACCTCGCGGCCACGATCCTGGGACTGCCCGCGCTCGCGGCGGACAACGGCCTCGGACCGGTGCTCCTGGACCTCTGGGAAACCGACGTCGCACCCGCGCTGCTCCCCCTCTACAAGCAGTACGACCAGGACCCGCCCGTGCTGCCGCCGCTGGTCACCCCCGCGCCGGTCCCGTGGTTCTACCCTGCTCCCCCACCCTCGGCGCGGGCGGTCCGACGCACCGTGGCGGCGTTCCGGACCACCTTGCCCCAGCCGCCGGACCGCTCCGACTCCTCCCGTCCGCTCGTCTACGCGAGCCTCGGCACCTTGACCACCGCCATGACCGATCTCCGTACCGTCGTCGGCAGCGCCTACCGGGAGATCATGGCCGCGCTCTCCGCGATCGACTGCGACGTGCTCGTGTCCGCCGGCGACCTCGCGGCTCACCTGCGGAGCGCCGACCCGCGCATCAAGGTCGTCGAGCACGTCGCGCAGCCCGCGCTCCTGCGCCACGCCGACCTGTTCGTCACGCACGGCGGCCGGGCGTCCCTGCTCGACGCGGTGCAGGGCGCAACGCCCGTCCTGGCCATGGGCGTTCTCGCCGACCAGCCCGCCAACGCCGCCGCGTTCGCCCGCCACGGCCTCGGGCGCGCCCTGGACCTGACGGCGACCCGCGGCGAAATCGCCGACGCCGTCACGGCCGTGCTCGGTGCTCCGCGGTACGGCGCCGCGATGCGTGCCGCCCGCGCCGAGTTGTCCCAACTCCCGGCACTCGACCTGGTGGAACAACTGGACGGCCTGTCAGATCTTCAGGACTGAAGCCCCGAGCGGGTGGCCGGACCGTGCCGCCGCCGCTCCGGCCGCCTCGTGATCCGCCGATCCCCCGCGCGTTCGGAATTCCGCGAGCCGGGCCGAGCCGAGCAAGTCAGGGTACGAGCAGGTCAAGGTTCGAGCAGGTCCTTGCCCTTCTCCACGGTCTTGCGCGCCCTGCCCTGGGTCTTTTCGGCCTTGCCCTTCAGTTCGAGGTCCTTGTCTCCGGTGATCTTTCCGGCCGTCTCCTTGGTCTTTCCCTCGGCGGTCTTGGCAACGCCCTTGGCCTTCTTGCTGATGCTCATGGCGTACTCCTCGCGTGCCCGGTCGACCCGTTGCGGGTCGACCGTCCGCCCGCGGAACCCCGCGGGAGGCATATGTGAATTGTCTCACTTGTCCGGTCTTGTGCCCAGAGGGACAGGAAGGCAGGGGCTCAGCGACTCAGGGGCTCATTCGGAGGGCGGAAGCAGCGTTCCGAGGGGCCCGAGGTCGAGGTTCAAGTCTTGGAGCGACAGGTCGTACTGGGCGCAGAGTTCGGACATGCGGGAGTGGAGGAGCATCAGCGTCGTTCCCAGGCGTTCCTCCTGTTCTTCCGTGAGGTCTCCGGCGTCGACGCGTTGGAGCGCCTGGCGTTCCATGAGCTGCCGAAGGAGTTCGACGAGGGTGAGGACGAGCTTGACCAGGTCCCGCTCCACCGTGTCGGGTCCGGTGCTGATCCGCTGCGGCACGGGCCGGGCTCCGGCGTTGCGCGGCCGCCCCAGTTCGTGCGGAGTGGCCGGCAGCAGGCGGAACGCGCGGGTCGCCGCGTCGGCGACCTCGCCGAAGCGGTCATGGTGCCGGTCGCCTTCAGGAGTCATCGGCGGAAGGGGGGTAGTGGACGTCCGACGTCGGGCGGAGCGCCGCGTCCCAGGGGGACGGGTGCTCTGCACTGATCGAGACGATCAGTGCACGCAACGAGATCCGCACCAGGTCGATGTCGGCGATGGACAGCACGAGGTCACCGCTGAGCACCACTCCGCCGCTGAGCAGGCGGTCCAGGAGGTCGATGAGGGCCACCTGCCGTTGCGGGAGTGCGCCGGAGGGTGCCGCCGGAGGGGCGTCGGGCTCCGTCACGGCCCAGCGCTCCTCGGGGTGGGTTCGCTGTCGGGGGGTGCGGCGAAGGAGTAGGGGGCCCAGGGGCCGGTGACGTCGATCCGAATGCCTGGCAGTCCTCGGGCGGATCCTTCGACTTCGGAACGGAATTGCTCCGCGTGGTCGGCCGGTACCAGGTAGGCGTCGTTGACCACGTTCTCGCCGGGGCCCGTGAGCAGTTGGCCTTGTTGCGCTCGGTGCCGGGCCCGTTCGACGGCGTAGCCGCGGGCGGCGGAGTCGACCCGGGCCGCCACGTCCTCGACGGCGCGGTACACGTCCTCATGGGCGTGGCGCGCCGCTCTGCGGCGTCTGAGGTACTCGCGTCCGGAACCCGCGGGCGGTTCGGGCGGGGCCTCCTCCGCCTCGGTGACGTCCACGTAGATCTTGACGCCCCATTCCACCAGGCCGTCCAAGTCCGCCAGGCGGCGGTCGAACGCGGTCAGGCGCGCGTCGAGCACGGCCCGCACCCGGTCGTCGTCCAGGTAGACGGTCGCCAGGCGGAGCGGCATCACCGTGGTGCGTGCGGCCAACGCCTCGATGACCCGGTGGTGGGCCCGCGCGACCGACTCCAGCCAGGCCAGGTCTTCGAGGTGCGTGCGCAACGCCGCCTCGTTGAAGTCGGCGGCCGGCACCGCACTCGCGGCGACGGCGACGTCCGGGCGGCGCTCGGAGCGGACCAGGTGCACTGCTGCGTCCGCGACCCCAGGCACGTCGGCGACGACCTCGTCCAGGCAGCCGTCGCGGTCCCGGGCCACGCCGTACACGTAGCTGACGTCGGTCATGACGCGTCGCGACTCCTGCTGCGGGGGCTGGACTCCCTGCGCTTGCCGCCGTGTTCGTCTTGCCGTTCGGCGGCCGGCAGTTCCTCCCCGCTGCGCAACGCCTCGATCTCCGCGCGCAGGCGGGCGTTCTCCTCGGCCAGCGAGTGGTGGCCGTCCGCGGCGTGCGAGGAGAGCGAGGGGTCGTGCTCCCACCAGTCGATGCCCATCTCCTTCGCCTTGTCCACG
>NZ_BAAARK010000045.1:0-49029 GCF_039532155.1 Streptomyces lunalinharesii | reverse complement strand
TGCCGCCCGAGGAGTATTCAACCGGGCTTGCCCCGCACAAGGCGGCGAACGACGCTTCACCACGCAAGCGGTCCGCGTTGTCCCCCATGGCGATCAGCAAAACAGCGGCGCTCTGCGGTCCGACCCCCACAGCGGCGAACAGTTGGGGGTAATGCCCCTCGATCAGCTCAGCCAGACGCTTTTGCAGCTCTCGGGCCTGCACGCTGAGCTGCTCGATTCGCTCAGCGAGCGTGCGCAACGTAAACCTCGTAGCCCGCAGTACAGGATCCGTCTCCCCGGGCCTTCGCCGAGCAGCACACAGGCACGAATGAGAGCTCGGCGCTTCAAGCCGGCCAGCTCTTCCCTCAGCGCTGGATCGGCAGTCACCAGGACCGCTTTGAGCTGGTTGGTCGCCTGGGTGCAGGCTTTAACAGCGGAGTCCCTGGCCACGGTGTACATACGCGCGATCTCTACCGGGCCGTTCCCTGACTTCGCCTGAGAACACGCACGGCCACTGAGCACGGCACGGGCGGCGGCTTCTGCATCACCCTGGTCGGATTTGCTCCGTCGGCGACGTGCCGAACGCCCCGGCCCAGGAGCCTCGATGACCGCGATGCCTTGCGACAGCAGATACCGGGACAGGGCCGCCCCATAGTTGCCAGACCCCTCCACCCCAGCACGCCGAACGAGGCCAAACCGGGATGACCATTGCGCAAGTTGACAATATCCGGTCGTGGTGGCCGAGAAGCTCTCGATGGCCAGAGTCTTCCCCGTCATCGTAACCACGGCAGCCACATGAACATCTCGGTGCGTGTCAACCCCAAGAATCACCTCGTCTGCATCCGGAGAAGGGCGCTCCATGGAATGAACAGGGCTTGTTGATTCGATCGTTCATCCGCTCCTGTCGGTTGTTGTACATCAGCGTCGCCACTGGCCCGGAGGAGTGGTCATCAGTGAAACGGTGCAGATTCCTCACGCACGGCAGTCCTCCAGACACACTCCCCCGAACCAGTGTCTGTGCACACTGTCTCGCCCCGCGAACGACCCAGGATCGTCAGGACACTTCGGTCAGAAATCTCAGGAGCCAGATCACGGCACGACGGCAGCATCGCTGCCATCCCTTCCATCTGCAGATCGCCAGTACACCGCTGCCCCTCGTCGAGGGTTACCCGTTGAAGCCCAGCAGTGTCCACGCGCCCCCGGAATCTTCGTCGCTACGGAAAGCGCGCCTGCGCGCATCGCGGGCCTCAGCCGTCAAGGTGCGCAAGGAACAGTTGGGCCGGTTCGACCACATCGATGCGTCGTCCAGGAAGAGGGCCAAGGCGGGCACCAGGTTGCGAGGCGGCGCAGTTCACGATGCAAGGCCGCCACCCGCCATCGAGGGTCGGCACCGCCGCCATCGCGTACACCGGCATGAGTCGGTCCCGGTGGCAAGCCCTTTCAGCGAACCTGGTCGCTCTTCGGCCCGATGCCTTTGATCCTGGTCGGAGTTCCGTCCGGGGCGAACGAGTGGTGGAAGGTGAAGGCCTGCGGCGCGGAGCCGTGGTCGTGGAGGTGTTCCAGCCTGGAAACCCCGTCCTGCCAGGTGGGTATCACATCGTCGGAGACCCACCAGAACACGTAGCCCGGGTGTTCTGACCTCTCGATCCAGTCGTAACGCCTGTTCAGCGCCGCACGGTGCAGACCGGTGTAGATGGCGTCGAAGGCGGGGCGCAGGTCGGTCCAGAGTGAGAGGGTCGCGGCCAGGGCGATGGTTTCCGCCGTACGGCCCTTGCCGTACCAGGTCGGTACGGCGAACTCACCCCATGCACCCCAGTCCAAGTCGAAGTGTGAGCCCCGGTCGCCGTATGCCGCTTCAGCATGCGCGAGGTATCCGGGGTGCTGACTGATCTTCCGGTAGACGGCCTCACCAATGTCGTAGAACTCGCGCGTGAGAGGTGCGGGATCGGCGAGAGGTGACTTCAGGACGCCGAATGTGTACAGAGCAAGATGGGGCATGCGTCTCTCCCTGGTTGGGTGTGCCTGGTGTGGAACGGGTTCGGCGGCTTATGCATGGGCGCGAGGATTCGTAGGGCGTGACCGACTCATCTCGTCGCAGCTGGCCCAGCCTGAAGGAACCCCCGCGCGACCGGGGGCGACCACCGAAGACAAGATGTGAAGGTTCCGGGAAATGGGGTGGTGGCGCTGCCTGCCTCCGTGGAAGTCCACATCGGCCCGGCAAATGCCGAGCAGCAGCATCGACAACCCCGCTCAAGCCGGTGTGCCGGGGCGACGCCAGCGGCGTTGTCGGCCTCGGCTGGGTTGGATGACGGAGCGACTGGGGTCACTGTCAAAGGACACCGGGGTGGGGAGTCTCCTGGCCGGTTCGACGGCTTCCTCCCGGTCGGCCACGTCGATGATGAACCAGCCGCCGCGGGTCTCCTCGCCGGCCTGCGCGGGCCCGTCGGTCACCGCTGAAGTCCCGCCGGCCGTTCTGCGCACCGTCGCGGGAGTGATGTGCTCGGTCTCCAGAGAGTCGCCACCGACCAGCCTCCCGGCCGCCGCGATGCTGCCGATCCAGCTTTCGTATTCCTTGCGGTAAGCCGCCCGGTCGGCCTGGATCCGGGCGGCGTGACTCGTCCGTCTCGAAGGTCACGAGTGCGTATTTCATGGAGGCTCCTCTCCAACCGCCGTACGGACAATCGATGCTGATGGGGTGTGAGAGGCAACCTGGTCAGGTGGTGCTGTCCGCTGGGGCGATGCGGGCGAGTGCGCCGATCTCCAGTGCGGTCCACACGGCGCCGTCGGGGCCGGGGGCGATGCCGTGCGGTTCGGAGTGGGGGGTGGGCAGGTCGTGGACGGTGAGGGTGCCGTTGGGGGTGATCGTGCCGACGCGGTTGCCGGCCCATTCGGTGAACCATGCGGTGCCGTCGCTGTCGACGGTGACGGCGTGGGGTCGGGCGGTGCGGTCGGGCAGTGGGAACTCGGTGATCTGCCCGTCGGGAGTGATCCGTCCGAGCTGACCGGCGGCGATCTCGACGAACCACAGCGCGCCGTCGTGGCCTGCGGCGATCCCCACCGGCCCGGCCGCCTCCGTCGGCAGGGGATGGATGGTGACCGCACCGTCCATGCCGATCCGGCCGAGGGCGTTTGCCTGGTTGAGGGTGAACCACATCCCTCCATCGTCACCGGCGGTGATCGCTGAGGGGAACGCGCCTGTGAGGGGGAGCGGGAACTCGGTGATGTGGCCGTCGACGGTGATGCGGCCGATGCGGTCGGCGGCGGTCTCGGTGAACCACAGTGCACCGTCGGGGCCTGCCGCGATGCCGAACGGCCCGCAGCCGGGGGTGGGCAGGCTGAATTCGGCGATGACGCCGTCGGTGGTGATGCGCCCGATCCGGTCTGCCCGGTACTCGGTGAACCACAGCGCGCCGTCGGGGCCGGGTGTGATGACGGTCGGCCCGCAGGCGGGGTCGAGCTGGTGGTTCGTCGGCTCCTGGCCAGGGACGAGCTGGCCGATCCGGCCACTGTGGACGAGGGTGAACCACAGCGCGCCGTCCGGCCCCGTGGTGAGGGCGTAGGGTCCGGCCGCGCTGTCGGCCACCGCATGCTCTTCGATGGATACCTGGTTCACAGGGGCTTCCCCAAACCGTGCTGGGTGGCGATGCGGGCGATGTCGTCCGGGGTTCCGGACATGATGGTGCGGGCGTGTCCGGTGACGAGGTCGGTGGGCCAGTCCCACCAGGCGGCGCACAGCAGTTTGTCGACGTCGGCGTCGCTGAATCGTTGCCGGATCGGTCGGGCCGGGTTGCCGCCGACGATCGTGTAGGGCGGAACGTCGGCGGTGACCACGGCGCCGGCGGCGATGATCGCGCCGTCGCCGATGCGTACGCCGGGCATGACGGTCACCTGGTGCCCGAACCAGACGTCATTGCCGATCACCGTGTCACCGCGGCTGGGCATGGAGGTGACGATGTCCAGGGTCTCCTCGGTCCAGCGGCCGCCGAACATGGTGAACGGGAACGTGGAGACCCCCATCGTCGGATGCTCCGCACCCGCCATCAGGAACCTGACTCCCGCGGCGATCGCGCAGTACCTGCCGATGACCAGACGCTCGGGGCCGTACGCGTACAGGACGTTGAGGTGTTCGAACCCGGTCGCGCCGGCCGGGTCGTCGTAGTAGGTGTACTCGCCCACGACGATCTTCGGCGAGGTGACCAGTGGTTTGAGGAACACCACCCGGTCATGCGCCGGCAGTGGGTGAACGGCGGTGGGATCAGGCGACAACGTACGTCCTTCGGATTCGTGGCCCGTAGCCTTCGGGATGGGGTCGTCTGCGGCTTCGCGCGGTTGGTCAGGCAGGGTCGGAAGGGGTGGCCCACTCAATGAACTGGATGACCACTCCGTTGGGGTCCTTGATCTGGAACAGCCGCTCGCCCCAAGGCTCTTCACGCAGCGGCATGGTGATGTCGACACCCTCGGCGCGCAGCCGCTTCTCCTCGTCCTCGATACCGGTGCTGGTGAAGGCGAGAATCAGGCCGGCGGCGTGCTGGTCACGCTGGTCGGCCGGCAGCACGTCGGGGCCACGTGCGAGCAGGACGATGTCCACCGCGGCGTCGCCGCGCGTCAGGGAGGCGAACCCCTCGGCGGCGGCCTGCTCGGCATAACCGAGGTGGCTGGTGAAGAAATGCCGGGACGCGGCGACGTCGTCGACGGTGAGCGAGACGGTGGACGCGGTGACCTGCAAGACGGTTCTCCTCATGGATTCTTCACGGAGCCCGTCGCCGCTGGTGGGCGAGGCGGTCTGGCGTGATCGTCGATGGGGGTACGAGCCATTGACCGCCACTTCGCGGCGCCGGCGCTTTGTCCGCGTCGTCGGGCATAGGTGATCGGCTGTCGTTCTCAGGGAGTGCCGAACCAGTCGCTGAGGGCTTCTCGCAGCGCGGGTCCGGCACTGTCGGCCGGTTCGTCGATGCCCGCTGCCCAGGCGATGTGGGCGTCCGGACGGATCAGCAGGACATCGGCCGGTCGATCGTCGGTTTTGGCGGTGTGGACCTCGACGCGCTGTTGCCAGTCCTGCGCCCTCTCGCGAAGTTCCGGGCGGTCGGCGAGGTCCAGGAGGAGGGGGCGTGCGGTGTGCATGAGTTCGGCCACGCTGGTGGTGCCCTGGTCGGCGTGCAGAGTGAGGTCGGGCGCGAAGGTGCCCACCAACGCGTGGTGGTCGGAGCCCGGCATCGGATAGCGGATGTCGGCTCCGGCGACAAGCGCTCCAATACGGCGCAACGGCTGCTCGTCCACGAGCAGTTCCTGGAAGACCTCGCGAAGCGCTTCGGCGGCCGGGTCGTGCCCGCGCCGCAGGGCCACCTGGGCCCTGGTGTGCAGCATGGTGCGCTCGCCGGCGAGGTGGCGTTCGTCGTGGTAGGTGTCCAGCAGACCGGCCGGTGCCCAGCCGTGGACGTCGGCGGCCAGCTTCCAGGCCAGGTTGACCGCGTCGAGCATGCCGGCGTTGAGCGCCACACCGGTTGCGGGGAACAGGTGCGCCGCGTCGCCGGCCAGCAGGATCCGCCCGTCGCGGTAGCGCTCGGCCTGCCGGGCCTTGAAGGTGAACCGCGACAGCCGAAGCGGTTCCCCCAAGGGCAGGTCCGCGCCGAGCACGCGGCGGACGCTGTCCTGGAGTTCGGCCACGGTCATGTGGATGTCGTCGTCGTATTCGGTACTCTCGTCCTCGATGGTGTACAGGGAGACGACCTTGGAGTCCGGCGACGCACCGAGTCCGAACAATCCCTCGTCGGTCCGAGTGAAACCGGCGCGGATCGTGCCGAAGCCGGGAACATCGAGGTCCCCGTCGCCGACCACGGTCACCGTGTCGGGCAAGGTGATCTGGGCCAGCCGGTTGACCTCCGGGTAGACGGTGCCGGGGAACGGAATACCGGCCACGTCACGGACCCGGCTGCGTGCACCGTCGCACCCCACCAGGTAGCGGCCGGTCACCCGGTACGGCCCGTCCGGGCCACGGACGTCCACGATCACTGCGGTGTCGTCCTGACTCACCCCGGTCACCTCGTGCCCGCGACGGACGTCGACACCGAGTTCGCCTGCGCGGTCCTCGAGCAGTCGTTCAAGCCGCGGTTGCGGCAGCGGCAGGGCGTGCATCGGCGGATCCGTCAGCTGGGTGAGGTCCACATGCACACCGCCGAACGGGAACCGGGGAGCCGGGACGGGGTCGGTGCAGGCCGCTTCGAAGCGTTCCAACAAGCCGCGGTAGTCCAGCAGTTGCAGGATCTGCCCACCGAGTCCACCGGCCTTCGGGGTGTCCCGGCGCTGCGGCTGTCGCTCCAGCACCAGCGGTCGCACACCAGCCAAACGCAGTTCAACGGCCAACATCAGGCCGGTCGGGCCAGCGCCCACAACGATCACATCGGCGTCCATCACTGGCCACTTCCCTCGCAGTTTTCGATGGCTGACTTGGCAGGGCAGTCGCCACGACACGCCACGCCACGGCGAACGGCACG
The DNA here is from genome assembly GCF_039532155.1 of Streptomyces lunalinharesii. Classification (NCBI taxonomy): domain Bacteria; kingdom Bacillati; phylum Actinomycetota; class Actinomycetes; order Kitasatosporales; family Streptomycetaceae; genus Streptomyces; species Streptomyces lunalinharesii. Next base: position 42,559 of record NZ_BAAARK010000045.1, on the reverse strand, counting down.
GCACGGGCCGTGCCGTCATTGGAAGTGTGATCAATGGGCAGCCTTCTGTCAATACGGCACGTGCCGTGCCGATAGGGTGGTGGCATGACCGATAGCCGCGCCAGTCGTCACGACAACCGAACCGAAGCGATCATGAGGGCCGCACTCGACCTGGCCCTGGAAGTCGGCTACGCCAAGCTCAGCATCGAGGCGGTCGCGACCAGGGCCGGCGTCGGCAAACACACGGTCTACCGCCGCTGGTCCTCCCGCGGCCTGCTCTTCCTCGACGCGGTCCTCAGCCTGAACACCGGAGGTCTGAGCCACCCCAACACCGGCGACGTCGTTGCCGACCTGCGCGAGACGATGACCAAGGCTGCCAACCTGCTGGGCCACCCCCCTTGGGGTCCGCTGTATCAGGCCCTCATCGGCGAAGCGCAGCACGATTCCGAGGTCGCCGCCGCGCTCAACCGGCGTTTCATCGAGCCGCAGACCGCCGACACCCTGGCTCGCCTCAAGGCGGCCAAGGACCAGGGCGAAATCGCGCCCGACTTCGACCTCGACCTGGCCTTCGACATGCTGTCCGGCCCGCTGTACTACAGACTCCTCATCACGCAGCAGCCGATCACGGACGATTACATCGACCGGGTCCTACAAGCGGTCTTCGCCGGGATGAGCCCCAAGCCACAAACGCGATAGAGGGCCGCTCCTCCTCGGACAGGAAGCGGGCAGAGATCGAGCGCAAGCCGTTCCGTTCTTCAGCCCGCGGATGAGGCTCGAACTCGCGCGAGTCACCGACAACCGGCTGGATCGCGGCCCGAACCGTCTTGCGTCCTGCCTTCGTGGTCCTCACGCGTGCACCGTGCCCGCTGACCCACTCCTGGCCCGTTCGACGGTTGATGCCGACGATGCGGCTGGCCTCTCCGATACTCACGCCTTCGTGTATCAGTTCGAGAAACCTCTGCTTGACCTCGGGGGGGCACCCTCTTGCCGTTCGGGCGCCCCCCGACAGTGATTGTGTCTTTCATCGCTTACCCGGAGGTCGGGTGTTGCGACGTTCATTAGAACCCGAGGCATTCCGGCGGGGCTTCGACGTGTCACCAGCTCTCACAACTGCCCCTATGACGGGGGGCATGATTGTGCCGGGCTGGCCAGGGAGGGGGCTTCCCTGGCCGCGTCACATTCGAGAGACATTGGCCCGATCTGCGCCACGACTTGCCTTCTCCAGCACGGCCTTCATAGTCGCCCTGAGTGCGCGGGGCGAAATCCAGGCGGGGCACGATCCCATGCAGGGCGACGTTGACCTGCCGAACAAGGCGACGCTTCTGCCGACTGTCCCCGGAACCCTCGGCAGGGCTGCTCCGTAAGGGACGTCACAGCAGCCGAATGAGCTTCCCGCTACGCGCCGGCACCAAGAACTACCTCGCCCGTAGACGACTTCGCGGATAGGGGAAGTACCGGTCGTCCCTTCTTCTCCTTCCACCTTGGTGGCACATCGCGTGGTTGGCACCGAGCCGAGCGGGCGGTCAGAATTGTGACGACGCCTGGTAGGCAGGCCCCTATCGGGACACCCCCGGCGAGCCCGGTACCCATAACGCACCGTCCCTGAACCCGGCAGTCGACACAGTGTGAGCAAGACACCCCGGTCAGACGTATCAAGAGTCAGACCGCCGCAGGACAGCACCTACCAATTCTCCCCACACTTAGGGCCCTCCACCCAAAACCCCAGAACATGCCCAAGTCTGGTACGTAGAATTCCCTGATCGGATTTCGGCCGAGCACAAAAGATCGCGAAGGTCTGCACCGCGTTCAGTCTTGGACTCACCAACGATGCCTGCGAGTAAAACACAATTGCTCGACAGAGAGATCCTCCACTGTTGCTCCGGAACAGCCCAACGCCGCGCTGACGAACGCGGGCGAGTGCCTGCTAACGAACTCCAAACACATCAGCAAGCTCGTTGACGAAACACCGCAGGCCAACGACGCTGCTCCGGAGGCCCAGACGTCGTCGCGCAAGGCAGTGAGTTCGGGGGCGACGGAGTGGGCGCACGGTCGGCGTCCCACTCGTGCCCGACATCGCGTACCGATCGCCGCCCCTCCCTTTGGCGCAATTCTGCAAGGCGCGGAGGCAGTGGCGGACAGCAGCGGGCCCACCGCCGCACTCGCTTCGACGCGGGCGGCACCCTTGGAAGAACCCGTGGCCACGGAGGAATCAGTGGTCTCCGACTGCGCCCACGTCCGCGCGCTGGCGACGTCACATGAAGCCAGGGGTGTGTGTTCGGATCAACTCGTGAGTGATACTTCCGATGCTGGCCGGGCTCCTGGTCGAAGTCGGCAGCAGCCAGCAGGTGATGCCGACGGCCGCGACCAAGAGGCCGTCGGCATCACGAGGAAGGGGCACCGGAGCCAGAGCCATCCTCAGGGCCTTCACATTGAACATCCACACCTCTCGACCGAGGCGCATGTTCAGAAGAAACCCATCTTTCCCTGGGAAGGTTCCCAGGCCAAACCATCAAGCCCAACCTGCTCTCCGACGCCGGGCTTTAAAGGTCACTAGCGCATGTAGTACATGTGCAGGGCGTCCTGGTAGACGATCAGCGTGGCGGCGTCTTTGGTGAGATTGGCGACGAGGGGCTTGGGATCGAAGTCGATGATCCCGCCGGTTTCGCGAATTCGCTTGTACTCGTATGTGTCGTCGCCCCTGCGGACGAAGTACCAGATGGCGTCGTAGAAGGCCACCGCGGTGGGCCCGTTGTCCGCTGGCCAGTGGCCGGTTGACCATTGCACCCCGCCCGAGCCGAAGCCGTAGGTCCAGTTGTCGCCGTTGGCGAAGCAGACGTACCGGACAGTGGGCGGGGTTTGCGAGACGCGCAACCCGGCGCTCGTTCCCGGCCCGCCGGTGGCCGTTTCGTTCGTGATCCTTTGGGGTGCGCTCCAGTCGGCCCCGTCGAACGTGATGCCCTGCACGGTCGCGTCGGGGGCGCGGTAGGTGCAGTGGAGTTTGCCGTTCAGTTCGCACAAGGACGGGGCGTGGGTGGTGCCCCTGTCGGAGATGGCGGTTGGCGTGCTCCAGAGGTTGCCGTCGTAGGAGGTCCAGTTGAGGGTGTCGTCCATGGCGCGGTAGACGCAGTACAGCGTCCCGTCGAGGGTGGCGAGGGCGGGGGTGTTGGGGCTGCGGATGTCGAGGGTTTGGTCGGGGAGCCAGTCGATGCCGTCGATGGAGGCGGACCATTGCAGGTTGTCGCCGATCAGGGCGCGGTGGACGCAGTGCAGGCGGTTGTTGTGGAGGGCCATGGCGGGCGGGTTGGCGCCGGAGTGGAGGTTGACGGCGACCGGGGTGCCCCAGCCGTCCTTCGTCGTGTAGCTGATCCGCATGAGGTTGGAGACCATGCGGGTGCTGAGGGTGCCGCGGACGAAGAGGTTGGTGACTTCGAGGTCGGGGACGTTGACGGTGACAAGGCTGGTGAGGGTGCGTTCGACGGTCGTGTTGCCGGACTGGGCGATGCCGCGCAGGTAGAAGGGGGTGGTCTGTTTGAGGTTGGGGACGGTGTAGGTACGGACGTTGGTGACGTCGATCTCGGCGGTGCCGTAGAGGAGTTTGTAGGTGGCGTTGTCGGACGCCTCCCAGGTCAGCGTGGTGCTGCCGCTGTGTTCGAGGGCGATGGGGTCGGCCTTGAGGTTGGCGAGGGTGAAGTCCGGGGGGAACTTTCCGACCGTGAGGGTGTCGACGTCGTCGCGCCAGCTGGTGGTGCCTTCCCGACGCCAGCTCACGATGACGGTGAGGGGGACGGAGCCGAGTTGGCGGTTGATGGGGATGTTGCGGAGTTGGATGGTCACTCCCTGGCCCGGCTGCACGGTGGCCGTGCCGCCGGGGGCGTTGAAGACGATCTCCTGCTCGGCCTCGTTGTGGGCGGGAGGCCAACTGGTGCCGCTGTGATTGACGGTGGCTTCGACCTCCCGGAGGTGTTCGGTCAGTGCGTGGGCGAGGTCGCCGACGGGGAAGCCGACGGTAATGCGCTGGACCTCGATGGTGTTGAAGTTCATCGCGCTGCCGACGATGACGATGTCGCCGTGTTCGAGGGCGCCTTGGGCCGGTGAGACCCGGAGCGGGTCAGGCTGCGTCGTGAGCTCGTAGACGAGGCCGGACTGGTCGGCGGAGGCGGGTGCGGGTCCTGCGGGGGCGGTGGTCTGGGAGACGATCAGGCTCATGCGGGCTCTCCGTCGGTGTGGTCAGTGCGCGTGGCGGGGGCGGTGAGGGCGTCGCCGAGGAGCAGGTAGCCGGACCGCAGCTCGGGGTGGTCGAAGGAGGCTGCGGTGGGGTCGGGGGTGGTGGCGGATCGGGTGTGCCAGTCGTCGCCGGCGGGTTCGGCCCAGGACCAGGTGCCCCTTGGGGTGGCGGGGACGGGTGTGAAGGCGACGCCGTGGGCTTCGGTGGCCAGGAGGGGGCCGGCGCGGAAGGCGGCGGCCATGCGGGCCAGGGCGCGGGCGGTGAAGTGCTGGGGGATGTGGAGGGTGCCGGTGGGCAGGACGTCGGTGGTGGCGTGGACGGCGGCACGCGGGTCCACCAGGAGCGTGGCGTACGTCGGGTCGCCGGCGAAGGTCACCGTGATGGGCGGCTCGCCATCGACCGGAATGGCACGGAGAAAGTCTCCGTGCTCGCCGACGGGGTCCACGACGGTGTCGAGGTGGTCGTAGCCGTCGCCGAGGACCATGCCGACGAGTCCGTCGTCGGTGCGGTGGGGGTCGCCGAGCCGGACGAACCACGGGTAGTCGGTCAGGCCCGGGGCGGGCGGGTCGGCGACCTGGCTCCAGGCGACGGTGCTGCGCGGCGGCCCGTGCAGTTCCAAGTCGAGACTGGCCCGGACGAGGGCCAGGGGGCGGCCGAGGAGGAAGCCGAGGCCGGCGTCCTGGGGGCCGTCGGGGTCGATGGTGGTCAGTGCGGCGTCCAGAGTGGCGCGGACGGCTTGGAGTACGGCCGGGCCGCGGCGGACGATCGCGTCGAGGAAGCCGTGGACGTGCGGGGAGATGTCTGCGAGCTGGTCGAGTTCGGTGATGCGGGAGCCGGGCAGCGGGGCCCAGGCCACGATGCGCTCGCCGCTGGCGGCGAGGACCTCCCTCAGCTCACCCAGGGAAGCGCCGTCTGGGGCGAAGCAGACCAGGGTGCGGTCGAGGCGGTTGTCCAGCAGCCAGGCACATACCGGGTTGGCGCCCGGCGTGGTCGTGACGTCTTCGTCGTCGGTGGCGTCGAGGAAGTCGAAGCGCAGGCGAGCGGGTTGCAGGAAGCGGGGGCCGAGTTCGATCAGCCGCGCGGGAGCAAGTTCGTCGCTGGGGTGGTCGGGGACCATGGTGTCGGGCAGGACCGGTTCGAAGTGCAGCTCGTCCTCGATGAGGTTGACGGCACGGCCGAAGCGGTCGACGACCGACAGCCGCGTGAACGCCATGTGGCCAGCCCGCAACTCGTGGAACCGCGTGTCCTGCCACGGCTGGCCGGGGTACTTGGGCGCGATCCCCGGAACCGGCAGGAGTTGATCCGTCGGGCCGATGAGTGCCTCGATGTCCTGCGGGGGCCGGCGCCAGGGGCGGGCTTCACGCTGGCGCAGCATCGCGCCGAAGCCGTCCAGGCTCTGCGAGAGGAAGTCCTCCGTACGCGCGTCCTCACCCAAGGTGCGGATGAGGTCGCCGGCCAGGTCGCTACGGCCGGCGGCGTACGCCTCGATCTGGCCGGCCAAGGCGTGGCCGGCACTGGGAGTGAGGACCTGTCGGCCCATGAGTTCGACGGGTTCGGGGATCTCGCCGGTGCCGTCCCAGCGGTAGCGGGTGCCGTCGAAGCGCCAACGAGGCGTGTCGTCCTCGGTGAAGGCGAGGGGGGTGTAGTGGGCCTTCCACATGAGGTATAGCGGCTGCCAGGGCTGGCGCCACAGGTCCGTGCCGTATTCCGGTAGGGCGCCGGTGACCTGGTCGGGGTTGATGGGGCCGGAGGCGCGGGCGCGGGCCAGGAGGAAGAACTCGCTCAGTGCGGCGGGGACAAGGTCCGGCAGGCCACTGGTCTCGATCTGGTCGACGTCCGCGCGGACCGAGTCGGCGGTGAGGGAGCCGATCGCCGTGACCAGGCGGTCGCCGGCCCGGCACGGCAACGAAGAGCCGCGAGTGAGGGGGGCGTTGAGGTGTGCGCCGCGCAGGACCACGACGGGGTCGGTGGACTGCTCGTACATGTCTCGCGGGACGCGTTCCAGGAGGCTGACCGACGCCAGTCCGGCTCGTGCCGCGTAGGTGGCGGCGCTCTGGGCGAGTTCCTCGGGGGTGTCCCCCCACGGGAGGGCGGCGCGTTGCTCGGCGAGCTGGGCCGTGAGCGTGCTGACGCGGCCGGCGGCGCGGTCGGGGACAGCGGGATTGAGTTCGTCGTCGACGACATCCTCGAACGTGGGGTGTTGGCGTGGGGCGCGGGAGAGGGCCCAGATGTCGTAGAGGCGGGCTTGGGCGGCGGCCAGGTCGCGGGCGGTGGCGTCGTGGGCGCTCTGGAGTCGGTTCAGTTCGGCGACCACCTCCTGCTCGGTGTCGCGACGCTCGGCGAGGGTCGCGGCCGACAGGCGGGTGCGCGCTTCAGCGTCGTCGGTGTCGACGACGCGCCAGGTGTAGCCGCCGGAAGCAGTACCGAAGCCGGTGTCATGGGCGGCACGGTCGGTCAGTTCGTCGCCGGCGCCGTCCGCGCGGTCGAGGGCGTCCAGGGTGCCCAGCGCGAAGGATCGGAAGAGCCGCGCGTCCTGTGCGGCGCGCATTCCTTGGTCGGCGTCGGGTTCGGGGAGCATGGCGACGGCCTCGGCGGAGCTGTTGGCCACGCACGCCGTGATGCTGCTGGGGCCCGGGCAGTCGGACTCCGGGACGCCGCCGTCGGGCTCCCACGTCACGCCCAACGCGCTACCGGTGTAGAGGGTGCGCTCGACGGCGTTGGTGGCGGTGGGGGCCAGCCACTCCAGACGGTCCAGCAGGGCGGTGAGCGGTTCGCCTTCTGGGCGGGTGACGATGTCGGCCTCGGGCTGCGCGTACCAGCCACTGACGTGGTAGGCGAGGCCGGCGTCGCCGGGGACGTCGTCCAGCGGGTCATGCAGGGAGAACACGTTGTGGTTGTAGGGCTGGAAGGCGGTGAACGTCAGCAGTCCGGAACCGAGGGCCGTCAGGAACGGCGACCGGGCGTCGGCGGGCTCACGCCAGGGCTGCTCGGCCGTCAGGTCGTGGGCGCGGCCCAGGAAGCTGGCCTTGAGTTCCTCGCCGTCGCCTGCCGGATCCAGGCAGGAGACCGTGCCGGGGACGATGCCTGCGCCGTCCGCCCGGGTGCCCACGTAGTCGCTCTGCACGATCCAGGCACGGCTCTGGCGGATGTCGGTGCAGTGGCGGACGACCAGCCACCGGTTGGGGACAAGGGGGAAGTCGCCGACGCCCTCGGCCTCGTCGTGCCGACCGCGGGTGAGCGCCGCCGGCAACTGCCACTGGACGTACACGCCGCAGCGGCCGGGGTCGTTGCTCCAGTCCTCGAAGGTGAACGGCACCGGCTCGGCCGGCAGGTCGTCGAAGGCGAGCGCTTCGAAGTCGGCCTGCCAGCGCTGCCAGATGAATCTGCCGTCGGTGATCCGGGTCTGGTCGTTGACGGCCAGTGCCGCCACTTCCACGGGCACCACCAGGGTGCTGAGCGGGTTCATCGTCCTGCCTCTTTGCTCGGGGCGGTCGTCACGGGCGCGTGAACTCCTGGAACTGGGGTGCCTTGATCATTTGCAGGGCGAACTGCGCCGAACTCAGCTCGGCGCCTTCGTGGGCGGTTCCCAAGGCCGGCAACAATGCGTCGCCGGGGCCTGCGACGTTGAGGACGTCGTGACCGCCCGGGCGCAGGAACCGTGCGAAGCGGTCGTCGGCCGGGTCCTCGGGGAACTCGCCCAGCGGCGCGCCCACGTTCGGCCCGGAGATCTCCCGCAATTCGACGGTGCCGATGTCGCTGAACCCGAAGTGCAGGCCCTGCGGCGGCTCGGCCAAGGTGAAGGTGTCGATCACCTCGGGATACAGGAGCATCAGCACGTCGTGCCCGTAGACCGTGCGGTGGACCGGCACGATGACGTCGTCGCCGGCGAAGGCGGTCAGGATGGTCTTGGGCCAGTGCGGGACCAGGTCCGAGCGCATCAACACCGCGCAGGGCGGTGGCGCGGTGACGTCGGCGGCCAGGGCGTTGAGGTCCGCATCGAGCGCGTGGCCGACCCCGACGCTCAACGCACCGTCCACCACGGCGCGCACCCAGCCCGGGTCGGTGTAGGCGAAGCGCAGTGACTCGGCCGGCAACATCGCCGGATCCGGCACCAGGTGGGTGAACGGAATCATCTCCAGCAACGGCAGGCGCGCCAACCATGCCGCCACCGGCTCCAGCTCGTCACCGAGCGCGTCACGCAGCACCGCTCGGGCGTTGACGTCGGCGAAGGTTGAGCGCAGCGCGACCGTGCCCATGGCTGCCTGGGCTGTCCGCAGGCCAGGGCCCGCGGTGCGGCGGGCGGCGGGTGCTGCGCCCGTGGAGCGCAAGGTCTGGCGGAACCGGCCTCCGCCCCCCTCGGTGAGCAGCTGGTCGAACGCCGCCCGGGCCTGCCGCCCACGCAGGTCCTGAGCAGTGGCGGCGCGACCTGCGGCGGTGCCGTGCGCGGCCATGCGTCGGACGGCGGACCGCGCGGCATGGCGGAACTCCATCAGGGCGGTACGGAACGCCTCGTCAGCCAGGCACAGCTGGCGGCCCAGGCTGAAGGCGGCGGCGTAGCCGGCGTCGAAGACGCCGTACTGCTCGAGGTAGATCAGGCCCTCGCCGGCCGACTCCAGTCGGCTGCGTCCGTCGGCTGGGGCGGGTAGCGGCTGGGCTCGCTCGGCGGTCAGGGGCCCGCGATAGAAGCCGAAAGAGCGCTCGCCGGATTCGAGCCAGTGCGGCACCGCCGCAGCCCCCGCGTTCAACCGCGCCCGCATCTCGTCCTGAGCCGCGTTCGCTTGGCTGGAGTCGGGGAGGCGTCGGCGCAGCAGGAGGTCTGGTTGGGAGTCGGGGCCGGTGGCGAGGTTGTGGGCCAGGTCGCCGAAGCCGACTCCGGTGTCATAGACGGACTCGAAGGTCCACGACCACAGGGAGACCATCCGCAGGCCCTCGGCGGGTGGGGCGGTAGCGCCGTCGAGGTAGCGTTCGAAGCCGTCGAGGGAGACGAGATGGACGACGTGCATGCTGCCGTCCACGGCGGGGAAGCGGTTGGCGACGACGACCGCGTTGAGGTCGTCAGGATGCGGCTCAGGCTCCTCCTCGCCGCGGGTGTGGGTGGCGTCCGGCGGGCCCCCTTCGCGGACGTGGGCGAGAGCGGCCATCTCCGCCGAGCCCGGAGCCAGCGCGGTGAACAACGGGCCGGGGACGTGGACGGTGGTGCAGGCGGTCTCCCACTCGTCGTCGAAGACGTACTCCGGCGCGATATGCGGTGGCTGGCCGGGCAGCGCCCGGTCCAGGAGCTGGCGGACGGTCTGGACGTCGACGATGCCCAACGCCTGCGGGTCATCGGGCAACTCGTTTTCGCGGAAGACCAGCAGGGCCATCCACGGAACGCTCTTGTCGGTGCCCGGCAGCCGGCGCAGCCAGGGCAGCGCCGGGGTGTCCAAGGTGATGTGCGGCAGGATCTGGCTGTAGGTGCCGCTCGCACCCGGCAACGGGTAGCAGGCGTGCACGTCGGTGTCGACGATGGTGAAACGCAACTCACGGACGTCGAAGCGCTGCTCGTGGTCGGGCAGGCTGGCACCGGTGGCGTCGAGGGTCTGTTCGACGCCGATCTGGTGCTTGCCCGCGTACAGGGACGGGATGCGGTGGTCGAACAGCCGCATGCGGTGCTCGACACTGTGAATACGAGGCACGAGTGAAGGCCTTTCAGCCGGCGGGAACGAGCAGGGGCGCCGCGGTGAAGGAGATCTGCGAGACGCGGGCGTAGCCGGGCAGCTCGGAGTCGAGGGTGCCGAGGTCGACACCGGCAGCACCCAGGGCATCGGCCAGCGCGCCGCGGGCGGCCTGCTGGGCGGGGGCGTCAACGGTGTCGGCGATCCGCCCGATCGCCTCCCCGCCAGGAAGACGGCCAGGGACGGGACCGGTCGGTTCGGCGTCCGCATCGAGCGGCACCACGCCCGGCTCCATCGGATCGAACGCCAGGTGCTCCGCCGAGATATAGCCGGTCGTCGCACCGTTCTCAGCGGCCGGCGACACCAACTGCACACCCGTGAGCTGCTCGTGGACCAACTGCTCACCAGGGGGTGGGAGCTGGTTGGGCGAGCCGGTGCCCCACAGCGATTTCGGTACCGCCGTGCGTTGGTAGGTCCCGTCCCACTCGGCCAGCAGCACCGGGGTGCCCTCCAGCAGGAGGGTTACTCGTTGGGTGCTGGTGCGGTCGGTCTCGCCCATTGGCCGCACGCCGACCCGCTCGCCTCGCTCGGCCGGGGTGGTGGCGTCGTCGAGGTAGAGCTCGGTGATGGGTACGGCGGAGTCGATCGTGAAGGTGAAGCCGGCCGAGGACACCAGCCATGCCTCGTCGCTGCCGCCGCCCACCGCGCCGTCGCTGATGAGACCGGGGCCGGGGTGGATGCGGACGAGGTTGTCCGGCGGCGGCAGCATGTCCTTGAAGCCGTCCCAGTCCAGCAGGTCGTCACCGCTGTCGCGGCGGGCGCCGAACCGGATGGTGAACGAGATGAACCACAGGTGGACCGTCGCCTCGCCACCGGTCGGCGGGCCGAAGATCCGCAGGCTCACCCCGACCTCGATGGTGATCGACACGGTCACGAAGACGATCTTCACCCGGGCCTGCACCCCGACCCGCACCTTCAGCCCCATATCGAACGCGAACGGCTTCCACTGGATCAGCGCGTCCACGCCCGCCGTCAGCCAGGCACGCAGCGCGCCGGAGTGGAACTGCACGTCCAGGCCGCCGCCGAGCATCACGGCCGACGGCGTGACCGCGAAGTACGCATCACCCGACACCGTGACGCTGCCGGCCAGGTCCCAGTCGAAGCCAAGTCGGGCAGGCACCGGATAGTGCGCCGGTGGCACGTAGTTGGGGTGATAGCCGCCGAGGCTGAACACGAAGTCCCCGGCCTGCTCGCTCGGCCCGTACCAGATACATAGGGAAGCGCCGCCGCGCAGCTGACAGTTGGGATCGATGACGAAGGAAGCCGGGGTGAGTGCCGCGGAGAGGCGCATCTCTCCGCTCTTCGGCTTCAGGACCGCCTCAAGAGCGATCTCGGCCTTGGCATACTTCTTCTTCCCGCCGCGGGGAAGCTCGGCGCTGCCGATCCCCAACAGGGCGAACGCAAGGTCCGGCCCGGTCTGCACCGCAGCCAGCGCCCGGCCGAAGACCGTGTCGAAGCAGCTGAACGCCAGCCCCGCGGCCAACCACGCCTCGTCCTGCGCCGGCTGCACCCACGCGTCCTCGCCGGCGGTGAGGGTGCGCAAGACCTCCACCGGGTCCCCGTCGGCCCCGCCGATCGCCCCAGGGTCGTCCAGCGCGGCCAGGAACGGGAAGTCGGCCAGCCCCTCCACCTCTTCCGGCAGCCGCAACCTGCTGTTCCAGCCCAGCCCCAGCGCGATTCCCCGCACCTGGAACGGCGGCGGCCCGATGCCCTTGTCCGCCCCCAGCACGCCGAACCCGAACACCGAAGGCTGCATACCCGACTCACCCGGCACCACGTACGCACCGACCGCGCTGCCGGTGATCGTGCCCGTGTCCACCAGCAGGACACCGCCCAGCACGGTGCGGTACGGCGGAGAGGCCGGCAGCTGGGCGAACGTGCCGGACACCGACAGCGGCGGCACCCGGTAGGAAACCGTGACCCCTTCGCCACTGTCCGGCACCCCCACCCCCCAGCCCGACGTCCGTCGCCCCTCAGAGACGGGCGCCAGCACCGTGAAGCCCTCCGCCCCCGCCACGGCCACCGCCGTGCGACGGCGGACGGGCACCGGCCGCGGCGTAGCCGGCTTCGCCGGGAGCGCACGCCCCAGCCCGTCCCGCCGTGTACCAACGCGCACGGTTTGCGAGTCGCGGTTGCGGCGTACGGGAATCAATGAGCCATTGGGCAACACCAGCCACGTCCCGGCCGAGAGCCGAGCCGGCAGCGACGAGAGCGGCCCCTCTGCCTGACGTACCTCGGCGAGTTGTTCTGCTCCCAGGTCGGTGGGCGACGCCAGTACGTGCCACGTCGATCCGGCCTGACCGGTGAACTCCACCCCGCACACCGCCGAATCGGGGGAGCTCACCGCGGCCAGCCGCACCTCGGGCCCGAATCCGTCCAGGAATAGACGCTCAGCGTCGGCGTGCATCCGCACGTCGTTGACAACCGCCCCTGCCGGCAGTTGCGCACACTCCACGCCTACCAGCTCGGCGGCCCACTGGGCCGGCTCGGACTCTTCCAGTCCCTCCAGCACCAGGGTCATCGAGGTCACGGTCGCGTCCCGCTCGGTGAACTCCACTCGGACGGGGCGTGGCTCGGTGAACCCGTCGAAGGCCACCACCCCGTCCGCCCCGAGCCGCCCGGGTTCGGCCCCATCGACCTGCCTAATGATCAGCCCCGTAGGACACCATCTCGCCAAAGGGGTGCTCCACATGCCCAGTTCAGACCAGGCCAGAATCCACTCCCCCGTCGCCGCGCCTCGCTCCAACCGGGCCCGAAGTTGCGCCACATCCAACGCCATGCACCCCTCTCTCGCAGCCACCACAGCCAGCTCCAGCTTCAACGAACCCAACGTGAAGAGACTGTCACGGTGAGTACGCGGAACTGATGATTGAAAGCGCTATCCGGCCAAGTAAGCGGACTTCGCGGCGGCACGAGCCTTGTGCAGGGCCGCCGTTGCCGCGCTTCACGGCGCGGGTCGACCATTCGGGTGCGCCCGTACCGGAACCGCCCCCGCGGCCGACTCGTTCTGGCCGCCCGGACCTGGTTCCTCAGCACCTCCGGCTTGCCCCCAGATCAGCAGCGACCACCCTGATCGTCACTCCCGGCCGCAACTGGCGCAGCGCGACCGCGTCCGCCTTGGACTCCGGCGGGTGGTGCCTCATAACCGCAAGATGCCCGTTCCCAGATCCTCAAGATCTACTTCTCAAGTGCCCCAGCTCCAGGGGCAAGGCCCGTACGGCGCTCCCCCACGGCCCCGGTCTACCGCTGAACGTCTGCCGCCCCTAATGCGCTTCAGCCACCGCGCACCCGCATCGTTGCCACTGCCCTACCCGCGCCATCGAGAACGGCGAGCCGGAGCCCGGGAGACGGCCGTCGAACACCATGCACCAGCACCTCCCTCGAACGCAGAAGCCCGGTCTGCCACGAGAGGGTCTCCACCCGGGCCAAGGTCTGGCCCGCCTACGAGAAGGCCGTCGCGATGGCCGGCCGCTTCAAACGACCACACCGGGACGTCCAGGCCATCCTCACCGTCCACGAGTCCCGCCGCCTCGGCCGCGGCACCGACCTCCTCGTCACCGTCGAGGACCTGCGCAAGGCCGGCACCGCCCTAGAGTTCCTGAGCGGCCCATCACCGGCCCGTACGACCCCGGCGACCGGCACGGCGCCCTCCTCTTCGGCTCCTCGCCGCACTGTCCGGCGCCGAACGCACCTACACCCGGGAGAAGACCCTGGAAGACCAGGAATCCGCCCGCAAGCGCGGGCGCACCGGCGGACGGCCGCCCTCCGTCGACGCCGACCAGATCGAGTTTGCCCTCACTCTGCGCGCCAAGGGCACCCCCATGAAGGAGATCCCGCAGAAGCCCGTCATCACCCGAGGCAAGCACAAGGGCAAGCACCCCAAGCCTTGCCGAAGCCACCACACAGGGCACGGACACATGGCCGCTACCGCGCGCTTGACCTGCTAAGCGACCAAGATCAATCTCACCGATACTGGCTGTTCCGTTGGTCCTACCAGTCGAGGCCGGATCACCTGCGAAGCCGAGAACGGTACTCGCCAGGGGCCGTGCCTCGAGCACGTCTGAAGGCACGGCTGAAAGCGTGCGGAGAGCCGTATCCGACCGCGCCGGAGATCGCTTCGACCGGGTCATCGGTGTCGCGGAGCCGGACGGACGCCAGGTCGATGCGCCACTGCGTCACGTACGCGCCCGGCGTCTGTCCGAGGGCGGAGCGAAAACGCCTGGACAGCGTCGCTCGGGAGACGCTCGTCGCGGCGGCCAGGGTCTCTGTGGTCCAGGGGTGTTCCGGTTGGGCGTGGACGCATGCCAGAGCGTCGCGCACGACCGGATCACGCATCGCTCCCAGCCATGAGCCGGACTGCTCCTGCGGGTGGCGGGCCAGCCAGGCACGTACGAACTGGACGAGCAGAAGGTCGACGATGCTGTTGATGGCGGCGGTGGTGCCGATCTGCGGCTGTGCGAGCTCGGCAGCGAGAAGTTCGACGGTTCTTCTGAGCTGCGCGTTCTCCCGGGCTGTGACGTGCATCGGCCGAGCGAGGGAGGTAAGCACCGGTGTGCGCACTTCCGGGTCCTGCTCGTAGCGCAGGACGATCACTTCCGTCTGCACCGGCGCCGAGCCCAGCCGCAGGGGCCGGCCATCGGCGAAAGACCGGGCCGCTGCCTCACGGTCGCAGGAACCCATCGTCATGCCGGCGCCGCCGGCTATCCCGTGTGCGGTGCCCGGCGGCACCAGGACGGCGTCTCCGGCCTGCACCTGAAGAGGTTTCTCGCCCGTGACGTGGAGCCACATGGTGCCGCGGGACACCACGTGCAGGGCCGCTCCTGGAGGGGAGTCCAGCCACAGGCCCCAGGTTCCTCCGGCCTTCAGCATGACCCCGAGCCCTCCACGCGCACCCGAAACGCGTAAGACCTCCGCCAGCACATCCATGGGTCCATTCTCGTCCACCGCCGCGAACCGCCCACCTGCGGGCGAGGCGTATGTGTCCTCGTCCGCAGCGTCAGGCCACGTCGAGAACGACCTTTCCGTGCACCGTCCGCGCGAACAGCGCCCGGACGGCGTCGTCCACGCCCTGCCAGTCGCCTCGCAGTCCGACCGGTGCCGAGAGCCTCCCGGCGGCCATGAGGCCCAGCAGGTCCGTCAGCTCCCCGCCGGTCGGCGTCATGTCGCCGTAGGTGGCGATGCTGCGGGGTTCGCCGAAGCCGAACAAGGTCCCTGAAGGGAAGGTGGTTTCCTGCCCCGAGGAGTAGCCGACCAGGTGGATGGTGCCGCCCTCGGCGAGGGAACTCCACGCCTGGGCCACTAGTGGCCCGCCGACCGTGTCCAGGACGAGGTCGAACCGGTCCGCGGTCTCGGTGAGGTCGGTCAGGACCTTGTCGGCCCCGAGTTCGCGGAGTCCGGCGGCCCGCTCCGGCGAACCGACGAGTGCCGTCACCCGGGCGCCCGCCAGCGCCGCCAGTTGGACGGCGAAATGCCCCACGCCCCCGCTGGCGCCGGTGATCAGCACGTTGCGCGCCAGCAGGGAACGTGTGCGCAGCACTCGGAGAGGGGTGACTCCGGCGATCCCCAGCGCGGCGGCGTCGGCCAGGTCCACTCCCTCGGGGACGGCGCCGAGCGAGGCGGGGCTGACTGCCACCCGCTCCGCCCACGCGTGGGGAGCCATTCCCACGGCGACGCGTGTACCTGCGGGCGGTCCCGAGCCGTCGGACGCGGCACGCACCACGATGCCGGCCGCGTCGTGACCGTGCACAGCGCCAGCCGGCCACTGGTGCACGTAATTCAGCTCTCCGAAGTTGAGACCGATGTGCCGTATCTCCACCAGCGCTTCGCCGGTGGACGGGACGGGCTCATCGACATCGGCGAACCGGACGGGGCCGGCCTCACTGTGATCGACCACAAGGGCGCGCATAGGGGGTGTGCTTCCTTCTCTCGTGGGTGCGCCTGAACACTCGGCGCGGCAGCAGATCGAGTGCGCAGATGCCGCACTGCCGCCTGCTTGGAACCCTTTCGCAGGACCGGGACAGCGACCAGCCCCGTGAGAATCAATCAGTTGACGATCTGTGTCAGTGCGACTCGCGGCGCGTCGAGCCCTGCCCCGTCCGGTGGATGACGCCGTGACGGGCACAGACACGCCCGGCAATGTAATGATCTTGAGGCGCCAGCGCTTGTGTCGGGCTGCGGAGTCGCGCTGGGTGAAGTGCCTGGGCGACCGCGTCGGCGCAGGGGCGGGCGTTCCGCCAGGGAGGGGACGGAGGTGTGGCAGGAGCGGGCCAGGAGCGTCCCGCCGCAGCGCGGCAGGACCTCCGCGATCTGCCAACTCGTCCTTCCAGGCGCCGTCCTCGGTCACCACGGCAAGACAGCCACCCGCCTGGTCACTGAAGCCGGAGGATCCTGGAACCGGTACGCCTCCGGCGACCACACACAGTGACACCAGGCACGACCTCAACGAGGAATACGCGACACCTCAACATGCGAGCCCACCAGTCCCGCGGCCGGAGAGGCCCGTGAGTTCAGGGCCACTGAAGGTCTCTCGTTAGAACCCGAGGGTCTGGCGTCCTGATTCCCGGGCGTGGCCCCTTGGGTTGCTTATGAACCCGAGCGTGTGACCTCGCCGATGTGGGGGTGTGCGTGTTGTCCGGGCCCGGTTCACGCTTCGCCGCGGTGCGTGAGGTGGCCGTCTGTAAGCCGCCAGTAGTGCTGGTGGTCAGTCAATTGCCAGGTCTCGTCGGCAGCGATCGCCTGCGTGATCCAGTCATGGAGTTGCGGGAGGGCATGCGTTCGTAGAACAGCGCGGGTGACAGCACGTTCAGTGGCATTGGCCGGATGGACCTCTATGCGGAAGCCGACCATTCATCGCGACGAGCACCCCCCGCCCTAGTACTGCAGAATCTACCGACCAACCTCGCCGACGGTGAAGGATGGGCAACCGACGTCGGCCACCCCACCGACGAGGAGGCCGTCACCGCAGCCACCCAACCCGCCACCCACGCCAGCTGGCAGCACACGATCGACGGACGCTGGATCCGCTGGGCTCCCCTCCGGCGACGCAGGCATCCAGTTCGACGGCTTCGCCGCCCCAACGGCCCAACGGTCCCCTCACCACCTGGGCCCTCTGGGCCGGCCCCAACATCGACAACCCCGCCTGGACGATCACAGCATCCAGCCGCACCCCAGCACGCTGCTGGCCAACCTCGCCGAAACCCTCGCCCACGGAACCGGCACCCGACAGGTGACAGTCGCCCCCGCCACATGCAGCCGTCAGCTCGCCCCTCTTCCGCCGGCAACCCGAGCGACAACCGCTGGGCGCATGGGAAGGCGCGCCCAGTGAGATCTGGCAGCGAAACCGGTCCTCGATTGCCACATGGACTGCCCAGGAAGTCGATACCGCCCCTCAGCCACGGCACATGGCCCGCCTAGGATCAGCTGGTTGGGACAGCCAGGATGAGCGGGAGACGGCAGCGTGCGGTTCGCCGTGATTGATCAGACCGACCTTCGAGCGGGCCGGGCCGAAGGCGCCGACGCGCTGCTGGTCCGCGACTCGTGGGACGACTTCGGGTACCGCACCCTGTTCACGCTCTTCCTCGTCGTGGACGGCGAAGCGATCGCCGCGGGGTGCGCCGCCACCGCCTCGCTGCGCGCCGACGGCATTCCGGTGGACGTTCCGGCACTGTCAGGGGAGTTGGCCGGACATTTCACCACCGGGACGGGTGAATCCTCGGAGGTCGAGTGAACCCGTAGCGACCCCACAGGAAATCCCCGCTTCCGGTGCGGCCAATTCCTTGCCCCTCCGCGGTCCCCGCGCCACCGGAATTCACCCCGCCCGCCCTGCCCGAAACCAGTACTTTTCCGGCCCGCAAAGCACCCACCCCACCCAGACCGGCGCAATTCCCCCGTAAGGAAAGGTAGTTGCCGCCGCGCTGCCCATCGTTGCCACTGGCGCGACGTGGACACTGTGGGACCGCGGGTTCAGGTAGCAATGTCATGGCTGACCACGCGGATTCCGCGACGGAACTCCCGGGCCTGCCACCGAACGGAACACCCCCCCAAAGGAATGGTGAACAGCATGGTCAAGGCGAAGAAGATCGCCCTTGTGCTGGGACCGGTGCTGGGACTGAGCATGTTCGCGGCGCTGTCCCCCACGGCGGCGCAGGCGGCTGCCCGGCCGCAATCGCTGCCGAGCGAAAGCGAGTGGCTGAACGACGTCGCCCCGGTTGCCGCGTCCCTCCAGGACTACCTGGAACACCAACTGGCCGGCGGCAGGAGCGGTGCGAAGCCCGCGGTCGTCCTGGACATCGACAACACCTCGCTGGCCACGCACTACGACCGCGGCAAGCCGATCGAGGCGATCCTCAAGGCCACGAACTACGCGCACGAGCACGGCGCCGCCGTGCTGTTCGCGTCCTACCGGGGCGCCGACGAGCAGGATTCCACGACCCGGGAACTGACCTCGGCCGGATACACCGTCGACGGCCTCTGCCTCAAGCCGCACGGCGACAGCCCGGGCAAGGCCCAGGTCAAACTCGGCTGCCGGAAGAAGTACGAGGCACAGGGGTACACCCTCATAGCCAACGTCGGAAATCGCAGCACCGACTTCGAGGGCGGGCACTACGAGAAGGGGTTCAAGCTGCCCGATTACGACGGGCAGCTGAGCTGATTCCAAGAATTCCCGGACCCTCGGTTTCCGGTATCCGCGTGGGCCCGTCGATGTCGGCGGGCCCACCCGCATGCCCGGAACCGGGCCCCGCACCACGCGCCCGTCGCACCCCCCACGCCCGCGACCGCGCACCCACCCCCCACACACACAGTCCCGCTCACCCGTCCGGAGCCCCCCATGAGCGAAGACGACCGGTCGGCCCACCTCGTCCGGCTCGGCCTGTCCACGGCCGAGGCCACCACCTACCTGGCCATGCTCGACACCGGCCCCACCACCCTGGCCGCACTCTCCCACCGCCTGGGCCAGGCACCCGCCGAGACGGAACGCACCCTTCCGCGGCTCATCCACCTGGGGCTGGCCACCAGCCACGGTCCCGATCGCACCGGCATCGCACCGATCGAACCGTCCATCGGCCTGGGCCGCCTCGCCAGTGCCCGCACCGCGGAACTGCAACAGGCCCATCTGGTGGCCATGGACGCCTACCGCACCTACCGGCGCCAGGTGCACCCACAAGCCACCGACGACCTCGTCGAAGTCGTCACCGGACCGCAGATCGTCGAGCGCATCCTCCAGGTGGAGGACGCCGTGACCACCGAGGTACTGCGCTTCGACGCACCCCCGTGGCACACCGGCGGCACGCCCAACCCGACCGAGATCCGCAACGTGGAGCGCGGCGTCTCCTACCGCATCGTGTACTCCAAGTCCGCCGTGGAGAACGCCGACTACTACGCCTGCAACATCCGGCCCTGCATCGCGGCGGGCGAGCAGGCCAGGGTGCTGCAGTCCCTCCCCGTGAAGTTGGGCGTCTTCGACCAGCGGCTGGCCATCGTGTCGCTGGCGTTCGGGGACACCGAGGTGAACGACTCGATGCTGCTGGTCCGCCCCTCCAGCCTGCTGCGCGCGCTCACCGGCCTGTTCGAGACCTCCTGGCGGTCCGCCTATCCGCTGCACTTCGGCGGGCGAGTGCCGGCGGCGCTGCGTCCGGTGCAGCGCCGGATCCTGGAACTGCTCGGGAGCGGCGTCACGGACGAGACCATCGCCGAGCTGCTCGGCATCAGTCGACGCACCCTCTCCCGCCAGTTGGAGCAGCTCAACCGCGCCGCCGACGCCACCACCCGCTTTCAACTCGCCCTGTACGCAGCGCGGAAGGGGTGGATCTGACGGCCGTCGCGCGTGCCGGGCAGCCCGGCGCCGGGGCGGTCTCGGCCCGTGCGGCCGGAGACTGCCCCGCCCGGCGGCCGGAATCCCGGCTCGCCTATTCCGCGTCCTCGACGACGCGGACCGCGCCGGACGGACAGAGGTGTCCGGCGTCGCGCGCCGCGCTCCGGTCGTCGTCGGCGACGGGGTCGGACGTCAGCACCGTGACGATGCCGTCGTCGTCCTGGTCGAAGACGCCCGGCGCCGTCAGCGCACACAGCCCGGCACCGACGCAGACCGTCCGATCGGCGCTCACCCGCATGGTCATTTCCTTCCCCCTCTCCCCCGTCACCAGGTGACCGGGAGTTCGTTGACGCCCTGGATCGTGGTCCCCGGTCGCAGCACCAACTGCTCGACGGGCACGGCCAGTCGCAGCGTCGGGACGCGGTCCATGAGGGCGTTGAGGATGACCTCCAGCTCCAGCCGGGCGAGGTTCTGGCCCAGGCACTGGTGCACACCGAAGCCGAAGGCGAGGTGGTGGCGCGCGGAGCGGTGGATGTCGAGGGCGTCCGGGTCCTCGTACACCGTGCCGTCCCGGTTGGCTATGGAGTTGACGACGATCACGCCGTCGCCGGCCCGGATGAGCTGCCCCTCGACCTCGATGTCCGCCGTGGCGACGCGGCCGCCCGCGATGTCGGCGATGGCGAGGTAGCGGAGGAGTTCCTCCACCGCGCCGGGGACGAGGCTGCGGTCGGCGCGCAGGGCGGCGAACTGGTCGGGGTGGTCCAGCAGGGTGATCACGCTGAGGGAGGTCATCGAGGCCGTGGTCTCGTGGCCGGCGATGAGCAGCAGCATCGCGGTGGAGATCAGTTCCTCGCGGTCGATCTCGCCGTTGGCCAGCTGATCGGCGACCAGTCCGCCCACCAGGCCCGCGCCCGGCGCGGTCTGGAACTGGGTGATCAGGCCGTCCATGTAGCGCGCGAGGTCGTTGCGCGCGGTGACCGCGCTCTGCGCGTCCGTGGACTGCACCAGTCGCTTGCTCGCGTCCTGGAAGAACTCGTGGTCCTCGTAGGGCACGCCGAGCAGTCGGCAGATCACCATGGAGGGCACCGGCAGCGCGAACTGGCTGACCAGGTCGGCGGTCGGGCCCGCGGCCAGCATCTCGTCGAGGAAGCCGTGCACGATCTCCTCGACCTCGGGGCGCATGCCCTTGATCCGCCTGACGGTGAACTCGCTGATCGTCATCCGCCGCCGGGTGCCGTGCTCGGGCGGGTCCAGGCCGATGAAGGCCTGGCGGTTGTCCCGGATCGCCTCGAAGCGCGGTGACGTGGCGGGGAAGTTGTCGTCCGTCCGGTTGGAGGACAGCCGCGGGTCGCCGAGCAGGTTGCGTGCGACCTCGTGCTTGGTCACCACCCACACCTGGCGGCCGTCGTAGAGGGTCACCCGGTGCAGGGCGCCGGGGGTGTCCCGGAGCTGGGCGTAGCCGTCCGGTAACTGATAGGGGCAGCTCCGGTTGCTCGGGAAGGCGGGTGCGTCCGTGGTCTGGGGCGTCGTGGCGGTATCGGTCATCGGTCCACTCCGATTCAAGAACTCTCACCTTTAAAGAACGCCATGTTCTCTATTTCGGAGCATAGACTTGCCCTCGTAGAGAACGCAACGGCCTCTATCAGACATCTTCAGGAGTCACGCTGTCCGCCAACGCCGACCCCACCGCCGCCCCCGCCGCTGACCACCGCAAAGGCCCCCGCCGCCGCGGTGCGGAG
Source organism: Streptomyces lunalinharesii (assembly GCF_039532155.1). Taxonomy (NCBI): domain Bacteria; kingdom Bacillati; phylum Actinomycetota; class Actinomycetes; order Kitasatosporales; family Streptomycetaceae; genus Streptomyces; species Streptomyces lunalinharesii. The sequence continues at coordinate 21,091 of NZ_BAAARK010000045.1, read as the reverse complement.
CTGGAGAACGCCATCCTGATGGCAACTCTGGAGGAGCTCAGCCAGACGGGCTACGCCGCACTGACGATGGAACGGGTGGCCGCCCGGGCCCGCACCGGCAAGGCCGCCCTCTACCGCCGCTGGTCCAACCGCGCCGAACTGGTCGTGGAGGCCTGCCGGTTGGCCGGCATCGCCAAGATCGACCCGCCCGACACCGGCGCGCTGCGCACCGACGTGATCGATCTGATGCAGCAGATCGCCGCCAAGGTCGCAAGCCCGCTCGGCGGCATCCTGCGCGGTCTGCTGGCCGAAATGACCCGGGACCCCGAGTTCGCCAAGCTGGTCCGGGAGAGCGTGCACACCGTCGGCCCGGTGAACCTGCGCGCCATCCTGGAACGCGCCGTCGAACGCGGCGAGATCGAACCCTGGATCCCGGAATCCCGACGCGCCACGGTCGCCACCGACCTGCTGCGCAACGAGTTCCTGCTGTACGGGGCCCCGGTACCGGACGACGTCATCACCGACATCGTCGACGACGTCTACCTCCCACTGATCCTGCGCCCGGCCCCGGGACGGGCCGGCGGGAACGGCTAGGCCAGCCGCCCCCGCCGGCGGAACCTCAACACCCCACCCTGCGTGCGGCCGTTGACGCCGGCACGGAGGTCGACGCGCACGGCAGACGGTGCTCGGCCGCGGTCATGATGCGCGCGATGAGCTGGCGGTACGGCCGGCCGGTGCCGGCCCACTGGAGGGGCAGCGGGGAGTAGGTGGGACTGAGGCCGGGCAGCGGGTTGACGTCCAGGACGTGCGGCTCACCGGCCTCGTCGCACCGCAGGTCGACCCGGCCGGCGTCCCGGCAACCGAGCGTGCGCCAGGCACGGACCGCGAGGCCGGCGAGGCGCTGCGCGGCGCCGGTGTCCTCAAGGGCCCGCACGGGCACCGGCTGCCCCGGCGCGTCGCGCTTGCGCAGATCGGTGAGGAAGGGCGTCGCCCGCCGGTCGTGCAGCGTTTGCGACACGCCGATGGCCCGGGCGTCCGCACCGGCGCCGAGGATGCCGACGGTGTACTCCGGGCCGGGAAGGTACGGCTCGACCATCACCGGCTGCCCGTGCCGTTGCAGCAGCCGCGTGCAGGTCGACCGCAGCTCCCGGGCGTCGTCCACCCGGGAGTCCGCGCCGATCCCCTTGCTGGTGCCCTCGGCGACCGGCTTGGCGAACAACGGGTACGGCAGGTCGATCCCGTCGATGTCGTGGGGCTCCCGGACGACGACGAACGGTGCCGTCGGCACCCCCGCCTGGCGGAGCAACAGCTGGGTGGTGGGCTTGTGCAGGCACAGCGACAGGCACAGCGGGCCCGAGAACGTGAAGGGGATCCGCCACTCCTCCAGCAGCGCGGGGACCTGGGCTTCGCGCCCGTAGCCGTGGTGCCCCTCGGCGAGGTTGAAGACGACGTCCCAACGTTCGCCGCGCAGCAGACGCTCCATCAACGCCGGTAGCGCACCGATCAGCACGCACCGGTAGCCGAGCCCTTCGAGGACGCCGGCGACGGTCTGCACCGTCTCCCACTCGTCGAACTCCGCGTCGTACCCCTCCCGGGGCGGGCCGGCGCCGAAGTGCTCGACGGACTCACCGCGCAGGTTGTAGGTGACACCCACGACCAGCCGAGACTGCGACACCACGGCGCCCTCCGACTCAGACCTTCCCGGGCCGCCAGTGTGCGACCTGACGGGCCGTGCGGCATGCGCTGCTCGCCCGTCCGGGCCGCCGGATGCGCCAGGCAGGTGCCGTTCGGCGCTCCTCGGGACGGCGTCGGACCCGCCGGCCCGCCGTTCGGGGGACTACGGGCGCGGCGACAACCCCCGGGCGAGCCGCTGGCATTACGAAGGGACCGGCCGCGCGCCGGGGCGACCCTCCCGCGCACGGCGTGACCCCAGCACCGAAACGACACGGCACCGAAGGAGCCCGCATGTCCGCACCGACCGCGATCGACCACCGCTCGCCCACCGGGTACAGCCTGCCCCTGGCCTACTGGCTGGCCCAGGCGTCCGACCTGGCCTACAAGGACGAGGCCACCATCGAGTCCGAGGCGCGCTCCTGGGGCTTCGACGAGGTGCGCCACCACCAGACGCGGTTCACGCCGCCGTTCCCGCTGGAGGACACCCAGGCGTACACGGTCGCCAGCGACCACATGATCATCACCGCCTTCCGCGGTACGGAGCCGGCGCAGATCCGGGACTGGCTGTCCGACGCCAGCACTCCCCCGTGGCCGGGCCCGGCCAAGACCGGCTACGTCCACTACGGCTTCGCGGAGGCGCTCCAGTCGATCTTCCCGGACGTCAAGGACACGCTGGCCGAGCTGCGCACGAACGGACAGACGGTGTGGTTCACGGGGCACAGCCTGGGTGGTGCGCTCGCCATGCTCGCCGGCGCGCGGATGTACCTGGAGGACCCGCGGCTCCAGGCGGACGGCGTCTACACCTACGGGCAGCCCCGGACCTGCGACCGGATCCTGGCGGCCGCGTACAACAAGGGCTTCCAGAACCGCATGTACCGCTTCGTCAACAACAACGACATCGTTCCGCAGCTCCCGCCGGAGCCCGCGTTCACGCACGTCGAGTCGCTGCGCTACATCGACTCCGGCGGCAAGCTGCACGAGTCCATGGGGCTGTTGGGCAACCTGGCGGACCGGGCCAAGGGGCTGACCGCGGACGCCTTCGCGCCCGCCGCGGACGGCATCCGGGACCACTCGATCAAGCGGTACATCGCCGCCATCGGGCAGAACGTCTGACGGTCGGCGCGCCTGCCCCCGCCGCGCACCCGGCGCGGCCGGGGCAGGCCGGGTCACCAGGTCACCGGCAGCTCGTACACGCCGTAGACGGAACCGTCGTGCTTGAAGGGGACGTCCGCCAGCGGCGCGGCCAGTCGCAGGGTCGGGATACGGCGGTAGAGGGTGCCGTAGACGACCTGGAGTTCGACGCGGGCCAGTGACTGGCCCAGGCACTGGTGGACGCCGAAGCCGAAGGCCACGTGGTGCCGGGCGGCGCGTCGCAGGTCCAGTCGGTCGGGGTCGGGGAAAGCGCCCGGATCGCGGTTGGCGATGTCGTTCGGGAAGACCAGGCCGTCGCCGGCCCGGATGGTCCGCCCGGCGAACTCGATGTCCGCCGCCGCCACCCGACGGCGGCCGCTGTGCGTGATGTGGAGGTACCGGAGCAGTTCCTCCACCGCGCTCGCGACGGTCTTCGGGTCGTCCGACGCCCGCAGGGCGGCGAGTTGTTCGGGGTGTTCCAACAGCGCGAGGGTGCCCAGCGCGATCATGTTCGCGGTCGTCTCGTGGCCGGCGATCAGCAGCAGGACGCCCATCTGGGCCGCGTCGAGCCGGGTCAGTTCGCCGTCCACGACGCGCTGGGCGAGCTGGGAGAGCAGGTCGTCCGTGGGCCGGGCGAGCTTCTCGCCGACCAGGTCGTCCAGGTAGGCGCTCAGTCGTCCGTGGGCGGCGGTGCGCGCTTCCGGAGTGACGTCGCGGTTGATCAGGATCCGGCTGTTGTCCTGGAAGAAGTCGTGGTCGGCGTAGGGCACGCCGAGCAGTTCGCAGATGACGAGGGACGGCACCGGCAGGGCGAACGCCTCGACCAGGTCCACCGGTCGGGGGCCGGCGAGCAGCGCGTCGATGCGCTCGTCGACGATCTGCTGGACGCGCGGCCGCAGCGCCTCGACGCGTTTGACGGCGAACGGGGCGGTGACCATGCGGCGTTGCCGGGCGTGCTCGGGGTCGTCCATCAGGATGAAGCCGATGGTGTTGCCGCGGACCGGGGCCGCGCTGGGGTAGCCAGGGCGGGTGACGTCGGCGCTGACGCGCGGGTCGCCCAGCAGGGCGCGCTGGTCGGCGTAGCGGGTCACCAGCCACGGCGTGCTGCCGTCCCAGAGTCGGACCTTGGTGAGCGGGCCCCGTTGCCGTTGCGCCGTGAGGGTCGGCGGCGGGTCGAACGGACAGCCCGCCGCGCGCGGCATCGGGAACTCGGGTACGGCGGACGGCTGGTGTGGTTCCGTCAAGCCGGTGGGCGCGGGGGTTGCGCCGGGTGCGTCGGGCACGGACGACCGCCTTTCGAGGGGGGTGTGCGGATTACGGAAGTGGGGCCGGGGGTGGGGCCGGTCACGCCGTGGTCGTGCACGGGGCGAGCCACAGGCCGGTGATCGCGTCGATGAGTCCGTCCGCGTAGGCGTCCCAGTCGGGGTGGACCGTGGGGGTGCCGTCGGCGAGGGCGCGTTCGCGTTCGGCGAGGGTGTGCACCATCAAGTGGCGTGCCATGTCGCCGCGTTCGATCCTGACGGGCAGGGGGAGGTCGGGCAGGCACCGGTTGAGCCCGTCGAGGTTGCGCGCGAGGGACGGGCCGAACGCCTCGTCGACCATCACTTCGCGGAGCACCGGGTCGGTCATCAGTTGGGCGGCGAACCGCGCGTACCAGGTGGGGCTGCCCAGCCGGCCCAGGTGTTGGGCGCCCGGCCGGACCAGGCACGCCACCCAGTCGCGTGCGTCGCGGGAGTCGCCGGTGGTGGCGAGCATGCGCTGTCGCAGTGCGTCGATCGGGTCGGCGTGCCGGCGGACGACGGCGCGGATCAGATCGGTCTTGGTGCCGAAGTGGTAGCCGACGGCGGCGTTGTTGCCCTGGCCGGCGGCCTCGCTGATCTGGCGGTTGGAGACGGCGAACACGCCGTGCTCGGCGAACAGGCGCTCCGCGGCGGTCAGGATGGCTTCCCGGGTCCCCGCGGCCCGCGCGGCCTTCACGGACATCGTCACCACCGGACCGGAACGTCGCACAGGCCGCCGACGACCAGTCCCTCGATGCGGCGCAACTCTGCGACCGGCACGGCGAGTTCCAGGGTGGGGAGGCGGCGCAGCAGGACGTCGAGGACGACCTGGAGTTCGGTGCGGGCGAGTGCCTGTCCCAGGCACGAGTGCGGCCCGGCGCCGAAGGCCAGGTGCGGGTTGGGGCTGCGCTCCAGCCGCAGCTCCTCGGCGGCGGCGAAGATCGCCCCGTCCCGGTTGGCGGCGGCCATGCTGCACACCAGGGTCGCGCCGCGGGGCAGGACGGTGCCGGCGACGTCGATGTCCGCCGTGACGTAGCGGGGCATGCCGAAACCGGCGTTGGCGTCGTACCGCAGGACCTCCTCCACAGCGGTGCGCACCAGTGCGGGGTCGGCGACCAGCTGCTGCCACCGGCGGCGATCGGCGAGCAGCAGCGCCATCATCTTGCCGATCATGTTGGCGGTGGTCTCGTGGCCGGCGATCAGCAGTGCCTGGCCGGTGGCGGCGAGTTGGTCGTCGGTCAGTCGCCCGCCGTCGGCGTCGGTCGCGGTGATCAGCGAGCTGAGCAGGTCCTCCCCCGGCTCCGCGCGCTTGGCCTCAAGGTGCTCGGTCAGGTAGGCGTGGAAGTCCCGTTGGGCGGTGTCGATCTCGTCCCGTCCGTAGCGGGTGAGGTTGAGCAGCATGTCGGACCAGCGGGAGAAGCGGTCCCGGTCGGCCGCGGGGACGCCGAGCAGATCGCAGATCACCCAGACCGGCAGCGGGAAACCGATGCTCGCCTTGAGGTCGGCCGGGTGGCCCCGGTCGACCATCTCGTCGACGAGTCGTTCCGCCATCGCCTCGATCGCCGGGCGCAGGGCGTTCATCCGCTTGGCGGTGAACCACTTGGTCAGCATGCGCCGCCAGCGCTGTTGTCCGGCGCCGTTGAGGGACTCGGCCATCGCGCTGTTGAACACCCCGCCGGAGGCGTCGGCGGAGATCCGGGCGGCGCCTTCGGCGTCCAGTTGCCGGGTGCAGCGGGGGTCGGAGAGCACCTGCTTGACGTCGTCGTAGCGGGTCAGCAGCGTGGCCCGGTCGCCGCTCGGCAGCGTCACCGGGGCCACCGGGCACGTGGTGCGCAACTCCCGCCATGCGGGCGGTGCTTCCAACGCGCCGGGGGCCGTCAGCGGGTAGGTCGGCGCGGGGGCGCCGTCGTTGTGGCTCACCACCGTCTCCCTTCGTCCTGGGGTCGGTGGGCAGTCAACGCCGCACCGGCCCTTAAGTCAAGCAACTGACTTAGAACGCAACCCCGTTCCGGCCCGGCCGTGTCCCTGCGGCGCCGCTGGTCATCTCAACTGATCGAGTGCACTCCGCGGGAGGTCGTCGTTTCGGGGGCGCGGGCCCGATACCCTCCGCGCCATGGGGACCTTCGCCGACGAAGCACGGTCGCGGCTGGCGAATCTGCTGCGCATGGCAGGCAACAGCGAGCGGGACCGGGCGCTGATCATCGCCTATGTGGAGTCCACGCCCGAGCCGCCGCCGCTCGGCCCGCGCGGCATCCACACCAGCGGCTGCCCGCGCTGCCGGAACACCATGTGGGGCCAACGCGACCGGGACGGGCGGCCGATCGCGGTCTGCGCGCGGTGCGGATGGGTCAAGGAGGCCGACGGTGGACTGTCCTGACTGCGACCTGTCGATGGTGGAGCCGGGACCGCTGAGCAACCGGCACTGCTGCTACCGCTGCGGTCGCGTCGCGGCGACCGGCGAGACCGCGGACGACATCACCATCCGTGAACGGGGACGGCAGGAGGCGTTCGTCCTGCTCGACTACGCGATGGCGCTGCGCGGCGAGTGCCGCACACGCGCCCCTAGGGAGGACCTGCCCATGGGCCAGCTCATTCAGACCCGAGGCTGCGGCAAGTGCGGCGGCACCATGTACCGGACCGTCGAGACGGACGGCGACGGGAATCCGACGCAGGAGAGCCAGTTCGTCTGTTCCGCCTGCGGCCGCATCGAGTGAGGTGACGGCGGGGCGGTCGACCGCCCCGCCGGGATTTCCGGTTCCCCGTGGGTGACCCGCACCACAGCAGGCACCGCACCCCGGGCTCGCCGGCGCGCGGTGGCCGCCGCAGCGCACCGCCCCCACACCCCCCATCGGGTCGGTGCGCGCCTACGCGGTTCCGTCCCCGGCGCGCTCCCCACCACCGCCGAACATCGCCGCGCCGTCCCGGCCCTTCGCCTGGTTCTCGGCGACGTAGGGCCGCACTTCCGCCTCGTACGCGGGGAACGCGGTCCGGTGGTCACCCGCCGCGGCGGCGAGTTGGCGGGCGAGCGAGCGCGCGCCGATGAGCGCCTGCGACGTGCCCATGCCGCTGGTGGGCGCGGCGCAGTAGCCGGCGTCCCCGACCAGCGCGATCCGGCCCCGCGACCAGCCGTCCAGGTGGATCTGGCAGGCCGAGGAGAAGGCGAAGTCGTCGGCCGCGGCCATCTCCGCCAGCAGGCGGGGCACCTCCCAGCCGTGCCCGGCGAACGCTTCCCGCACCGCCCGCTCCTGCACGTCCCGGCCCCGCCGGTCCAGCTCCGCCGAGGCCGAGGCGAAGGACAGGCTGACCACCATCCGGTCCGGGTCACCCGCGCTGAACGCGTAGGTCGCCGTGCCCTCGGTCAGCCGCAGCACTCCGCGACGGTCGAGTCCGAGGCGGTTGGCCGTGCTGAAGCCGGCACCGGACATGCCCAGGTGCCGCACGGCGTCGGCCGGCGCGTCGAAGGCGAGTCGGCGCACCATCGAGTGGACCCCGTCCGCACCGATGACGAGGTCGAAGCGCCGGGGCGCGGCCCGCTCGAACGTGACCGCCACGCCGGCGTCGTCCTCGCCGAGCGCGCTGATGGAGTCGTCGAAGACGTACTCCACGTCCGCCGCGGTGAGCCGGTGCAGGATCCGGGTCAGTTCCCGTTTCGGCACTTCGAGTTCGCCGGCGAACGTCGCGGCCGGCAGCTCCCCGACCTCCGCGCCCGCCTCGTCCACCAGCGTGGTGCCGCCCATCCGCGTGTCGTGCTCGCGCACCTCGTCGAGGACGCCCAGTTCGGCCAGCACCTCGAACGCCGCACCGCGGAAGTCCACCGCGTACCCGCTGTCGCGCAGGCCCGGTGCGCGCTCGACCACGGTGACCTCGTAACCGTCGCGGCGCAGGTAGTGGGCCAGGGCCGGGCCGGCCACGCTGGCACCGGAGATCAGAACCTTCGACTTCGTCATGGACGGCACGCTAACCAGCTCTTGCCCATTTGGTCAAACCATTTGGATGAACCAATTGGGCAACCCTCCGCTATGCTGTCCGGCATGGGAAACCGAGAGGATCTGCTCGCCGGGGCCAAGCAGTGCCTGATCGAACGGGGCTGGGCACGCACCACCGTCCGGGACATCGCCACGGCCGCCGGAGTCAGCCACGCCGCCATCGGCTACCACTTCGGCTCCAAGGACGCGCTGCTCACCCAGGCACTCGTGCAAGCCGTGGACGAACTCGACGAGGAACTCCGCCCGCGCACCCCGTCGGACCGACCGGAAGACCGCTGGCAGGCACTGATCGACAGCTTCACCACGCACCGGGCGCTGTGGGTGGCGCAACTGGAGGCCGCGGTGCAGGCCGAACGCTCACCCGAGGTGCGCGCCCACCTCGCCGAGGGGCAACGCCAGGGCCGGGAGGGCCTCGGCGGCTCGGTGCCGCTCGCGTTGCTGAGCGGCCTGATGTTGCAGTGGCTGGTGGATCCGGAGCACGCGCCGTCCGGCGCCGAGGTCGTCGAGGAACTCCGCTCGGTCACCGACCGACTCTGACCCCGGTGGCGTCGACGGCGACGGCGACCGCCACCGCCACCGCCACCGCCACCGCCACCGCCACCGCCACCGCCACCGCCCCGTAACTGGCCGGGTCGGGCATCGGTGCCGGCCCGGTGAGCGGTTCTGCACGACGGTGGTGCACGGAGCGGGCCGGGGCGCCCTCACCGCCGCATGAGCGCACGATCGGTGAGGGCGGCGGCCGCACCGGTGTAGCCGGTGGGGTCGGTGAGGGCGACCAGGTCGAGGTCCGCCAGGGCCGGCTCGGCCGACAGCGCGTCGGCGAGGCTGCCGCCTCCGGCACGGACGGTGTGCGCCGCCTCGGCGAGCAGTCGGCGGGCCCGGGACCGGCCCAGCCGAGCGGCGAGCACGACCGTCAGCCGCTCCGAGACGACCAGCCCGTTCGTCAGGTCCAGGTTGTCGCGCATCCGCGCGGGGTGCACGTGCAGGCCGGCGACGAGTTCCGCCGCGTCCCGGGCCGCTCCCCCGACCAGACGGAGCAGGTCCCGCAGGGTTTCCCACTCCGCGTGCCAGGCACCCGCGGGCCGCTCGTCCGCCGCGGCGACGCACCCGTACAGCACGGCGGCCAACCCGGGCGCCCGGTGCGCAGCCGCGGCGACGAGCGTGGCCCGCACCGGATTGGCCTTGTGCGGCATGGCCGACGAACCGCCCCCGGCCCCCTCCCCCACCTCGCCGACCTCGGTGCGGGACAGGACCAACACGTCGGCGGCGAGCTTGCCCAGCGCCCCGGCGGTGAAGGCCAGCGCGCCGGCGAGATCGGCCACCGGCGTCCGCAGGCCGTGCCAGGGCAACTCCGGTTCGGCCAGGGCGACTTCCCGGGCGTAGGCACCGAGCAGGCGGAGCGCGTCCGCCGGTGGCGCGGCGTGGGCGGCCTGCGCGTAGGCGTGGAAGGCGGCCAACGTGCCGGCCGCCCCGCCGAGTTGGGCCGGGAGGGTGCCGCGTACGGCGAGCAGCCGGTCCCGGGCGTCCAGCGCCAGGCTGCGCCAACCCGCGGCCTTCAGTCCGAACGTCGTCGGGACGGCGTGCTGGGTGAGCGTGCGGCCCGCCACGGGCGTGTCGCGGTGCTCGCCGGCCATCCGCGCCAAGGCACCGGCCACAGCCTCCAGATCGGCCACGACCAGCCCCGTGGTCCGGTGGGCCACCAGCATCAACGCCGTGTCGAGGATGTCCTGACTGGTGGCGCCGCGGTGCACGTACGGCGCGTGGGCGTCGGGCACCGCCGCGGTCAGTGCGGCGACCAGGGGGACGACCGGATTGCCGCCGCCCCGCCCGCGCAGCGCGAGTTCGCGGACGTCGAAGCGTTCCGCGCGGGCGGCCTCGGTGACGGCCCGGGCCGCCGCGGCGGGCGCCAGGCCGAGTGCCGCCTGTGCCCGGGTGAGCCCGGCCTCGGCGTCCAACAGGGCCTGGAGGACGGCGGTCTCGCCCGTGGCCGCCTCGGCCGCGGAGCCCACCCGCACCGGGTCGAGCAGTCCGGCGTCCGGCGCGTCGTACGACGGGAACGCGCCGCCGTGGCCCTCGTCAACGACGTCGTGGCCGTCATGGTCGACACTCATGCGAACTCCAGGAACACCGTCTCCGCCGCACCCTGCAACCGGATGTCGAAGCGATGACTGCCCCGCGGTTCGGCGATCGCCATCAGGGTCGCGCGCCGTTCGGGTGGCAGCGCGGCCAGCAGTGGGTCGGTGACCGGCTCGCGGTCCGCCGCCGGCAGGTACACCCGGGTGAACAGGTGCCGGGTCAGGCCGCGGGCGAAGACGCAGACCGCGAGGTGGGGCGCGTGCGCGCCGCGGGCGCCGGGGCGCAGGGTGCGGACCGTCCAGTGGCCGTCGGCATCGGTCGCGACCCGCGCGAAGCCGGTGAAACCGAGCCCGTCCCGGCCGAGGAAGCCACCGGTCGTCGGGTCCCGGCGCAACGATCCGGTGGTCCGCGGCAGTTCGCCGTCCGGACCGGGTCCCCAGAATTCCACCAGTGCGTCCGGGACGGGGGCGCCCGCGCCGTCCCGGACGTGGCCGTGGAGGACGAGGGTGTCCGGATGGCCCGCCGGGGCCGCGTCCGCGCCACCCGGGAACGGCAGGGCGTATCCGTAGAACGGGCCGACGGTTTGGGCGGGCGTGGGCCGTGCGGAGGGGGTCGTCACGTCAGCGGCCCTCCTCGATCCAGGTGGCGGTGGGGCCGTCGAGGACGATGTCCCAGCGGTAGCCCAGGGACCATTCCGGCTCCGAGAGGTCGTGGTCGTAGTGGGCGACCAGCCGTGCGCGGGCGGCGGCGTCGGTGACCGACTGGAGGATCGGATCGTGCGCGAAGAGCGGATCGCCGGGGAAGTACATCTGTGTGATCAGCCGTTGGGCGAACGCGGTGCCGAAGAGCGAGAAGTGGATGTGCGCGGGACGCCAGGCACCGGTGTGGTTCCGCCAGGGGTAGGCCCCGGGCTTGATCGTGGTGAACGCGTAGCCGCCGTCGTCGCCGGTCAGCGTCCGGCCGACGCCGGTGAAGTGCGGGTCGAGCGGTGCGGGGTGCTGGTCGCGTTGGTGGGCGTAGCGGCCGGCGGCGTTGGCCTGCCAGATCTCGATCAGTTGGCCGCGCACGGGACGGCCGGAGCGGTCCAGCAACCGGCCGCTGACGGTGATGCGTTCGCCGAGCGGTGCTCCCTGGTGCTGGCGGGTGAGGTCGTGGTCGAGCGCGGTGACGTCGGTCCTGCCGAACGCCGGTGAGGCCAGTTCGACGGCCTCGGGGTCCTGCGACGACGCCACCGCGACCAGGGGTTGCCTGGGGTGTCGCAGTGCGGTGGACCGGTACGGCGGGTAGTCGTGCGCCGGCTGTGCGGTGCGCGGGGCGCCGCCGGCGACGGCCGTCTCGTAGGTCGCCCGCGCCTGCGCGATCTCGCGGTCGATCTCGCTCTGGGTGACTGCTGCCATGCGTCCTCAACCCTTCTGGTCACGCGGCGAGTTGGTCCCGATCCGCACCGGTGCGGCCGTCTTCGCCACGATCTCCTCGACGGTGACGCCCGGCGCCCGCTCCACGAGGACGAACCCGTCGGCCGCGGTGTCGAGCACGCCGAGGTCGGTGATGATCCGGTCGACGCACCCCCGGCCGGTCAGCGGCAACGTGCAGTCCGCGACGAGCTTGGCGGAGCCGTCCTTGGCCGTGTGGGTCATGGCGACGAGGACGGTGCGGGCGCCCTGCACCAGGTCCATCGCCCCGCCGATCCCGCTGATCATCTTGCCGGGCACCGCCCAGTTGGCGAGGTCGCCGCGGTGCGACACCTCCAGGGCGCCGAGCACCGCGACGTCGATGTGACCGCCCCGGATCATGCCGAAGGACAGGGCGGAGTCGAAGTAGGAGGCACCGGGGAGGACCGTGACGGTCTCCTTGCCGGCGTTGATGAGGTCGGGGTCGAGCTGGTCCTCGGTGGGGTAGGGCCCGGTGCCCAGGATCCCGTTCTCCGACTCCAGGACCACCTCCACGCCCGCCGGCAGGTAGTTGGGGATGAGGGTGGGCAGTCCGATGCCGAGGTTGACGTACTGACCATCCGTCAGCTCGGCGGCCGCCCGTGCGGCCATCCCGGCCCGGTCCCAGGGCATCAGCGGCGCTCCCTTCCCGCGGTTCCGGGCACGGCGACGGTGCGCCGTTCGATCTGCTTGTCGGCCGCCTGCTCCGGGGTCAGCGCCACGACCCGCTGGACGAAGACGCCGGGCAGGTGGACCTGGTCCGGGTCGATCGCACCGGGCTCGACCAGCTCCTCCACCTCGGCGACCGTGATGCGCCCGGCCATCGCCACGAGCGGGTTGAAGTTCCGGGCGGACTTGGCGAAGACCAGGTTGCCGTGGCGGTCCCCCTTGGCGGCCCGGACGAGTCCGAAGTCGGTGCGGATCCCCCGTTCCAGGACGTGCGGGCGCCCGTCGAACTCCCTGACCTCCTTGGGCGGCGACGCCACTGCGACCCCGCCGGCGCCGTCGTACCGCCACGGCAGCCCCCCGTCGGCGACCTGAGTGCCGACCCCGGCGGGGGTGTAGAAGGCGGGGATCCCGGCACCGCCGGCGCGCAGCCGCTCCGCGAGCGTCCCCTGCGGAATCAGCTCGACCTCCACTTCGCCGGCCAGGTAGCGGCGCGCGAATTCCTTGTTGGCGCCGATGTACGAGCCGGTGACCCGGGCGACCCGGCCGGCGGCGAGCAGCACGGCCAGCCCCCGGTCGAGCGCACCGCAGTTGTTCGAGACGACGCCGAGACCGCCGACGCCCGCGTCGTGCACGGCGCGCAGCAGCACGTCGGGCACCCCGCTGAGCCCGAAGCCTCCGACGGCCAACGAGGCGCCGTCCCGCACGTCGGCCACCGCCTCGGCGGCCGAGCCCACCACCTTGTCCATGCCCAACTCTCCCCTGGTGCCACCAGATTGCTCAGTACACTGACTATCTATCGGCAGTTTCGAAGCGTGACATGATGAGTAAGAGAGGGCAAGACCCTCCGTACAGAGATCATTGGCGAGAGGAGCAGGGAGGCACCGTGCCCGCGCTCGACCTCAGCACCCACCCCGGCCACCTGGCCCGACGGCTCCAGCAGGCGCACACGCTGCTGTGGACCACGATCGTGTCGGAGGACGTCACCTCCCCGCAGTTCGCCGTGCTCAACACCCTCGTCGGCGAGGACGGCCTGGACCAACGGACTGTGGGCGAGCGGGTCGGCCTCGACCGGTCGACCATCGCCGAGGTGGTCCGGCGCCTAGTGGCGCGCGAGTTGATCGAGAAGACCCGCGACACCGAGGACGCCCGCCGCTCCGTGCTGCGGCTCACCGCCGAGGGCGGCCGGCTGCACCACCGGCTCGCCGGCCGGACCGCCCGGATGAACCGGATCTTCCTGGCCCCCCTGGACCCCGAAGAGCAGGGCACGTTCCTGGAGTTGCTGCACCGGGTCTCCGCCGCGGCCGAGGAGCTGCGCCAGCCCACCACACGGGCGCCGGGCGCGCCGCGCTCCTGAGCCGCGGGAAACGCCGCACCACGAACGACGGGACCCGCCCCGCCCGCACCGGGGTGACCGGAACGGGAACGGGACGGGTCCGATGCGTCGAAGACCATGGCTCACACGGTCGGTGACGACTGCTTCAGCGCCGGCCGCCCTTGCCGTGGTGACCCATGTGGTGCTTGTGGTGCTTGAAGTGGCCGTTGACACAGACGTTTCCGAAGGCCGGGCTCAGCAGCCCCGCGACGTCGACGGTGTTGCCACACAGGTTCACGGGAACGTGCACCGGGATCTGAATGAGGTTGCCCGACAGCACACCGGGCGAACCGACAGCGCTGCCCGCCGCGTGACCGTCGGCGAAGGCAACCGAACTCCCGCCCAGAGCGGTTCCAGCCGCGAGGGCGGCCACGGCGGTAATCCGAATGATCCGTGACATTCCGAACCTTTCGTTCGTTCCAAGCGACCCACTGCCGCTCGCTGCTCTTCCCTTCGGCACACAGATCGCCGGCATTAAGGCAAGGGGTAGCAATTAGCTCTTTCGCGTTGTTTCACTCATGCCGACCACTCGTGCGTGCCGCATTGCCGCGCTCCGCGTTTCCGTCCGCAGACGGCACCGCGTCCGCAGACGGCACCGCCGGGGCGGTCCGGGGCCGCCGCGGTCCCCCGGGACATCCGTCAAACGCCCATCGGGGCTCGGCAGTGCGGGCAGGTGACCGTCCCTCGGGCGGCGCAGTGACGGCCGCAGTCGGGACAGACCCGACCCAGCCAGCAGGCGCTGTCCCCGCCCTCCGCCGGGCGGCCGGCCCCGCCGGCCCGCAGGTGCCGCGCCAGGACCCTGGCGTGACTGAGGTGTATCGGCGTGACGGCGGTCTGCAGCACCAGCGGTCCGCCGCGCGCCAGCCCGTGGAGGCGCCGGAGCCCGGCGGCGCGCACGGGCTCCCCCAGCTCGCGCTCGTAGCGGTCGGCGAACGTCGCGTACCTCGCCTCGCGCACGCCGTACCACCGCCACAGCGCGGCCGAGGGCGCGACGGCGGCCAGCCACACGTCCGGGTACGCGACCCCGGACCTGCGCCCCAGCGGCAGGGTCCGGTCGACCAGCACCCGTATTCCGGGCCAGGGCCGCGCGACGGCGAACATCGATTCCGTCCAGACCCTGCGGGTGGTCTCACCGGCGGCCTGGGCGTGGCGTTCCGGTCGTTCCTCACCGCTCACCGGGTGCACTCCTTGTCGTCCGTCAGCCAGCGCTTCGAGGCTCTCATGCGGCGTTCACCCCGGAGCGGACCCGCGCCCGACGTCCGGCCGACGTCGGGCGGTCGGACGCCGGCTCTAGGGTGGAGGTGAACAGGGCACGGGCAGGGCGAGGAACGATGACGAACGGCGAGCCGGAGCTGGCTGCGGAGCAGCGGCGCCACTGGCAGCGGACGTACTCCGCGCACCCCGGCATGTACGGGGTCGAGCCGTCCGCCCCGGCCCGGCACGCCGCCGGGGCGTTCCGCGCCACCGGCGCCCGGCGGGTGCTGGAGCTGGGTGCGGGGCACGGCCGCGACGCCCTGGCCTTCGCCCGCGAGGGGTTCTCGGTGCACGCCACCGACTTCAGCGCCACCGGCCTCGACCAGCTTCGCCACGCCGCGCGGGAACGGGGCCTGGACGGGCGGATCACCACCGACGTGCACGACGTCCGCGATCCGCTGCCGCTGCCGGACGACTCGGTGGACGCGGTCTTCGCGCACATGCTGCTGTGCATGGCGCTGTCGACGCAGCAGCTGCGGGACCTGCTGGCCGAGGTGCGTCGCGTGCTCCGGCCCGGCGGCACGTTCGTCTACACGGTGCGGCACACCGGCGACGCCCACTACGGCGCAGGCGTCGCGCACGGTGACGGCATCTACGAGCACGGTGGCTTTGCCGTGCACTTCTTCGACCGCGCGCTGGTCGACGAGTTGGCGGTGGGCTGGCAGCTGACCGAGGTCCACGGCTTCGCGGAAGGCGCTCTCCCGCGCCGGCTGTGGCGCGTCACCCAGACCCTGCCCGGGTGACCCCACCGGCTTGCCCGCACGAGTGCCGCGGGCGCCGCGTCGCCCGGCCGCCGGGTGGCCGGGCGACGGACGCTCGGCGACGGTGCCGCGGGATTCCGGCGGATGACGGCGGTGTGGCTGGTGGGAGGCGTCGAAGACCTTCGTGGTGGGAGTGGGAGTGGGAGTGGGAGGGGTGGGTGTGGCGGCGCGTGACGCGGGAGCGGTCGTCACAGGCTGAGGACGATCGCCGCGCCGACGCCGCCCAGGATCAGGGCGAGGGCTCCGGCCCGCCAGCCGCCGTGGCGCCAGGGGAAGAAGCGGTCGACGGCGAGGGTGCCGGGGCCGATGAGGGCCACGGCGAGTGCCAGGAAGGCGATGACCATCGGGTATTCGAGGCCGCCTTCGGTCGCCCACAGGCCGTGCGAGGCGGAGACGACCATGGCGTTGATCATGACGCCGATCACCGCGGCGGCGGCCAAGGGGGTCAGGAAGCCCAGTGCGAGCCCCAGGCCCCCGAGGAATTCGGAGGCACCGGCGATGCCGGCGAACAGGGCGCCGGGCCGGTACCCCAGGGCCTCGAAGCCCTTGCCGGTGGCTTGGAGCCCGTGGCCGCCGAACAGGCCGAACAGCTTTTGGCAACCGTGGCCGGCCATCAGGAGGCCGAGCGGCAGCCGTAGCAGCAACAGGCCCAGGTCGGCGGGGCGCACGGCCGACGGGGAGGGGCTCACCGCGGTCGCGGTGGGGCGCGGGGCAGACGTGGTTGCGCGTTCCATGACGGAACCACCTGTACGTCGATGACGCCCGCTGGCGAACGTCGCGTCGGACGGGCGCCGGTGTGGGAAAAGGGGGAGGCAACTCGTTACGGGCACGCAGGTGAGGTGATCGAACGGGCACGTGGTCCTGTGCGGTGCCCTGGGCCAGGGCCCGGCCCGCCCCCACTTTCGATACTTCTCCCTCTGCCGGGCGAGGTCCAGGGGTTGCGGAAAATTTCGCTGGTGTTTTTCACCCCCGGAGGCCCTGGTCCGCTATGCGCCGTTGCTCCCGTCGGCCGTCGGCCGGGCGCGCAGCTCGACGCAGCACCGGCCGGGAACCGGGGCCAGGACGGCGTCGGTGGCGTCGCTGCCCAGGCCCCGCAGGTAACCGGCCAGGAAGGCGCGGTTGAGGTCACAGACCAGCTCGGGGGCCTTGGCTGCGAGCGGGTGGAACGGGCAGTTGCGCAGCCGCACCAGCGTCGGGGTGGCGCGTTCAGGCTCGAAGCCCAGGCGGTCGAGCGTGTCGAGGGCGAGCGTGAGACCGCGCTCGGGGCCGAGCCGGCCGGGGCGGATCCGGGCGCGCTCCGCGGCGCCGACGCTCTCGCCGTGTTCGCCCGCCACCCGCACTGCCGCGTCGTGCGCCGATTCGCCGGGCCCTGCGCGGAGCACGGCGTCGGTGAGGAGGTCGGCCAGTAGTTGGAAGCGGCGTTCGGGGACGCTGACTTCGATCGCCGCGTCCACGGGTTCGTAGACCTTCGGGCGCCGACCGACCTTGCGGATGCCGGACGGCGACGCGTAGTGGGCCCGCAGCAAGCCGGCCGCGACGAGTTTGTCGAGGTGGAAGGCGGCGAGCTTGCGGGAGACGCCCACGCGGGCGGCCACCTCCTCGCGGGTGAGCGGGCGGTGCTCGCGCCGGATGACGTCGAACATGCGCCGCCGCAACTCGTCTCCGAGGACGGCGAGCGCGGTGAGCGAGGCGTCATCGAGTCCCACGAAACCAAGATATCGCACACATATGTGGGTGTTTCGGATGACGGTACGGCCTCGAACGGTCCGGCCTCTCCCCCGACGGATGCGGCGCGATCTCGCGGCCGGGATGTTCACCGGCCGGCCTCCGGCCTTCCGGGGCGCGGGCCCCGTCGCGCGCGGCCGTCGTCGTGCTGGCGTCGCACGCTCCCTTGGCATGCACATGCGTCAGTGCTTCAATGCCGGAGGCCGATAGGAAACTTTCCTACCGACTCTTGGCACGGGTGCCCCATCCACTTCCGAGAGGACGGTCCCGATGGGCCGCAAGACCACGACGTCATTGATGGCCGGCGCAGCGCTCACCGCCCTCCTCGCCCTCACCACCGGGCCCACCGGGGCCGGTTCGGCGCGCGCCGCCACGACCGCGGCCCCGGTGTCCCGCGATGCCGAGCGGGGACGGACACCTACCTCGGCACCGCCCTTCCACCATCCCGGCGTCCTCGTCGGCGCACGGCAGTTGGCCTTCGTCAAGGGGCGACTGGACGCCGGGGCCGAGCCGTGGAAGTCCGCCCTCGCGCAGCTGACGTCCAGTCGGTACGCCGCGCTCGACTGGAAGCCCGCACCGCGCGCCACCGTCGAGTGCGGTTCCGGTTCGCACCCCAACCACGGCTGCTCCGACGAGCGCGACGATTCGATGGCCGCGTACACCGACGCGCTGCGGTGGGCGCTCACCCGCGACCAGCGCTACGCGGACAAGGCGATCGGCATCATGGACGCCTGGTCGGCCGTCATCCGGGAGCACACCAACACCAACGCCCAGCTCCAGACGGGTTGGGCCGGCAACAACTGGGCCCGGGCCGCCGAGTTGATCCGGCACACCGGCGCGGGCTGGCCGGCCGCCGCCGTCCGTCGCTTCGAGTCCGTGCTGCGCACCGTCTACCTGCCCGAACTCACACCCGGCAGCCCGCGCAAGAACGGCAACTGGGAACTGATCGAGACCGACGCGCTGATGGGCATCGCGGTCTTCCTCGACGACCGTGCGGCGTTCGACCGGGCCGTGACGATGTGGCGCAAGCGACTTCCCGCGTACGTCTACCTGGCGTCGGACGGACCGTTGCCGGTGCCACCCCCGAACACGGACATCAAGGGCAGGGACGCCCTCGTCAAGTACTGGCAGGGGCAGTCGGAGTTCAGGGACGGACTCGCGCAGGAGAGCTGCCGCGACTTCGGGCACACCGGCTGGGGCCTGGAGGCCGCCGCGCAGACCGCCGAAACCGCCCGGCTGCAAGGGCTCGACCTGTGGGCGGAGGGCCGTCAACGCCTTCTCAAGGCACTGGAGTTGCACACCGCCTACGACAACGGCACGAGCACACCGCACTGGCTGTGCGACGGCACCGTCAAGACCGGCCTCGGACCAGCGGTCCAGCTCGCCTACAACGAGTACCACGGGCGCGAGGGCATCGCCATGCCGCAGACCGCACGGTACGTCGCCGCGCACAGCCCGTTCGGCGTCAACTACTTCATCGGCTGGGAGACCCTGACGCACACCGACGCCCCGTGAGCCGTGCACTGCCGGGCACGCGCCCCGACCGGCCGCGGGTGCCGGGTCGGGGCGCTTCGGCGCCGCGGACCGCTGCGGTTCGGTCCGTGCGTCCTAGTACTGCAACGGCGCTTGCCATGACTGATGGCCAGGTCGGTCGTTGGTGTGGTTATGAGTGGGGACCTTGCTGATGTCGGGTTGTGGGCGGGTGAACTGGAAGCTGTGCATGGGCGGTTCGTGCACCGTTTCAGCAGGCCGGAGCCGCGGGAACCCGCATTGGCATATATGCGGGGCCTGATCGCTCCACTGCAGCGGAAGAACGGCTGAATGCTGACGGAGGAAGCCGGCCACGCGGGCCCGGACCGCATCCACCGGATGCTGAACCGGATCGAGTGGGATGCCGATGAGGTGCTCGATGACGTGCGCCAGTACGTCGTCGACAACCTCGGCGACCGCCAGGCTGTCCTGGTCGTGGACGACACGGGCTTCTTGTAAGAAGGGGACGCGGTCGGCCGGGGTGCAAAGTCAGTACTCCGGAACCGCCGGGGCCTGTATTTCAATTACTGCTCAGTGCAAGGGTGTTGGCGGGACAATGAGGTGTGATTGCGCGTGCGGCCGCTCGGGCTTCAGTTGTGGCTTTGAGGGCGAAGTTCGATCAGTTCCTTCCCCATCTCGATGAACGACGTCGTCGGATCTACCTGGCCAGCGAGGCCGCCGCGCTTGGCCACGGCCGGATCACGCTGGTGACCCCGCTTCTGGCCCCAGTGCGGCCACCATCACACGCGGGATCGCCGAGCTGTCGGGGCACCCTTTGCCCACCGGGCGGATCCGGGCTCCAGGAGCCGGCCGTAAGCCGGTGACAGTCACCAACCCCGGTCTGCTGCCCGCGCTCGAAGCTCTGATCGAGCCGCACACCCTGGGCGATCCGGTCTCGCCGTTGCGTTGGACCACGCTCTCGCTGCGGTCCCTGGCCTCAGCGTTGACCGCTCAGGGCCACCCGGCCAGCGCGGCGACCGTTGGACGCCTGCTGCACACCCTGGGATACAGCCTACAGGGCACCGCCAAGACCACAGAAGGTGCAAGTCATGCTGACCGGGATGCTCAGTTCACGCACATCAACGCCACTGCCGCAGCCTTCCTTGAAGACAACCAACCAGTGATCAGTGTGGACACCAAGGCCAAAGAATGGCTCGGCAACCGCGACCGGCCCGGCCGCACCTGGCGGCCGGGCAAGAACCCCATCCGCATGGACTGCCACACGTTCACCACCAGCGACCAGCCCGTGGTCATCCCCTACGGGATCTACGACATCGCTCGCGACACCGGCTGGGTCAACGTCGGGACCGACCACGACACGGGCGAGTTCGCGGTGGAATCCATCCGCCGCTGGTGGCAGCAGCGCGGCCGGAAGGACCACCCGGACGCCGGCCGGCTGCTGATCACCGCCGATCGCGGTGGTTCCAACGACCCCCGCCGCTGGACATGGAAAAAGCACCTCGCCGCCTTCGCCCTGGAAAGCGGACTGGAGATCACGGTCTGCCACTTCCCACCCGGAACACAATGCCGTTGCTTGAGCGTGGCAAGCAGTTCGCGGTGACGATGAGGCAGCGCGGTCGTTGGACCCGGCATGCATCCGTGGGTGGGGGTATCTGATCGTGTGCGGCTGGGGGTGTGACCCGATGGGTGGCCCCTGAGCTTGTTGCCGGAGTGCTGGAGAGATGCGGGGTTCGTGACAAGAAGCCTGGCGCTCTGCTGGCCGGGTTCATCGTCTACTTCACGCTGGCACTGGCTCTGTTCCAGCAGGACTCCTACGACGACGTAGCGGAGCAACTGGTTGGCGGTATCCCGGAGTTGGACCGATGCATCCCCAACAAGTCCTCGTTCACGCGGGCACGCAGGCGTCTGGGGCCGCGGGTCCTGGAGACATTGTTCCGTCCGGGCAGCCAGCTCGGTTCTCTGAGTAGTGCGCTGGGGTACCGCATGCCCGGTCAGGCGTCGACTGAGTCGGCGACGGGCTGCCCCTCGTGGGTGGGCGGAGGGGCGTGAGGTGCGCAGGCGGGCAGGGTGAAGGTGCTGCCTTTGCCCGGCGCGGTGTGTACCGACACGGTGCCGCCGTGGGCTTCGGTGATCGATTTGACGATGCTCAGGCCGAGTCCCGTGCCGCCGGTGCCGGGGGTGCGGGACGTGTCGCCGCGGTAGAAGCGCTCGAAGATCCGGCTGGCGGTGTCGGGGGCCATGCCGGGCCCCTCGTCGGTGACGT